>NZ_JBEOSD010000158.1:0-19436 GCF_040302735.1 Streptomyces sp. NPDC097619
TGGCCTCCTCTAACTCCCCCCCCCCCCCCGCCCCTCGGTCGTTCCCCGCCGGTCGGTGCCCGTCAGCGGGCCGCGGGCAGCCGCAGGAGCGGCCGCTGCTCGGCCAGCCGCATGGCGGCCTCCGTGACGGCGGGGTCACCGGCCTTCTCGATCAGGCCCTGGAGGTAGGCGCCCGCCGCCGACTCGTACAGGTCGGCGACCGCCTGCTGTCGGGCCCGCAGCACGGCGGCCCGCAGCTCCCGCTGGTCCGGGGCGGTGTCCTCCAGCGCGCGCAGCCGGCCGGCGACCTCCGCCGCCGTGTCCCGGGCCCGCGTCAGCTCGGCCTCCCGCTCCAGGGCGGACCGGTAGGCGTCCAGGTACGGGTGCTCCCGCAGCAGGCCCAGCAGCAGCCCGATCCCGCCGGACAGCAGCAGCAGGGACATGAACATCCAGGTCACTGTGGTCGGCTCCAGGTGCAGACTGTCCACCAGGGAGGGCGTCGACCCGCTCAGGCCGGGCACGTCGGCCAGGTCCGGGCCGGTGTCGGGCACGGAATCCTCCCGGAAGACCAGCTTCGAACGCAGGTCGCCCAGGGCCCAGGTCGCCCACGCCCACACCGCGATCAGAGCCAGCGCGGGCGCGCTCACGAGTCGGGCCGCCCCCGTGGCCGCCCGGCTCCGCAGTGCCCGCCCGGCCAGGTGCGGTACGACCACCATGACCAGCGCCGCCGAGACGGCGAGGGTGCCGGACAGCGAGTCGGCCTCCGCGCTGCCGGTGCCGTGGAAGGGCTGGAAGGCGATCCAGTAGATCGGCACCTCCACCGCCGCGACGACGAGCAGCAGCCCGTACACCATCCACGCGGGAAGGCCCGGCCGGGCCCGCAGCCCCTCCCACCGCGCCGCGTCCACCTGCATCCGGACCCCGGCGAAGGCGTCCGCGCCGTCGGCCGACCCGGGAGCCGTGCGCGTGGTCCGGTCCCCGGACCCGTCCCGGTCGGACGCCGGGGGGTGCCCCAGCTCCTGCCAGCCCTCGCCGAGGGGGACGCCGGAGACGGTCGGGTCCGTCGATCGCCCGCGGGCCCCCGAGCCGTCCTCGCCGTCCCCGCCCTCCTCGCCGTGCGCGGCGTCGTCCGCGACCGCGGGGCCCTCGGCCGGGCCGGTCGACGACCCGTCCCCGCCCGGGTCCCCGAAGCGGGTGCGCAGCCAGCGTTCCTCGATCCGGGCCCGGACGCCGTCGCGGAACTCCTCCCAGCGGACGGCGCGCGCCGCCAGCCGGTTCAGCTGCTCCTCGGTGGAGGCCCGCGAGCGTCGGACGGCCCGCAGTTCCCCGTCCAGGCGTCCCACCTCGGCCTCCGAGGTCGCCGCGCCGGAGACGGCGAGGCCCCGCCGGGACCGTTCCCGCTCCTCCTCCCGGGCGGCGTCCTCCACCAGGCGGGCGCTGAGGTGGTCGCGCACGGCGGCCAGTTCGGCGAAGTACGGCACGCGCTGCCCGCTCGCGAGGACCCAGGGGTCCAGGGCCCCGGACTTCGCGGCCCGGCGACCCAGCCGGGTGGAGGTGGTGCGGAGTCGGCGTTCCTGTCGGGCCGGGACGGCCACCGGGATCCTGCGGACCCCGGGTCCCCCCGCGGTGCCGGCCGCGCGGGCCGTGCCGCCCGCCGGTCCGCCGGGCCGGCGTCGGAAGGGGCGGGCGAGCCGTTCCCGCAGCGGCCGGCGCCCCGGGTCAGCGCTTGAAGTCGTCGTGGACACGGGCCTTGCTCCTCCTCTCCAGGATCTCCGTCCAGAAGGCGTCGAAGGGCTCGTACGCGCTGGGTTTCGCCCACCGGCTCATGCCGTACCCGACCGGGTACACGTCGGTCCCCTCCAGTGGCGGTGTGCCGCGGGAGCCGAGCAGCTTCTCGACGGCCCGCCCCCGCTCCGCCGGGTCGGCGATGGACTTCGGGGTCAGGGAGAACTCCGGGTCGGCCTGTTCGAAGTCGCTGACCACGAGCAGGGCCGGCCGGCCCGAGCCCGCGGGCAGGCCCTGCGCGGCGCGGGTGATCCCCCCGAGCACGTCCGAACCGGGCTGGGTCCGCTGGGCGCACTCCAGCAGGGAGCGCCCCGCCCGGACCGCCTTGCCGAGGGCCCGTTCCCGGATGGCCGGCACGTCGTCGGTGCTCCGGGTCGGCGGGTCCAGGTCCACGTCGTCCACCCGGCAGGGCGAGGCCAGCGAGGAACGGGTGATCGGTGCGAAGGAGACCTTGCCGCAGTCGCGGTCCTTGAGGAACAGCACGATCGTGGCGTCCAACTTGGCCTTGGCGTCGAAGCCCTTGTCCGGGGATCCGGAGCCCGAGCCGTCCACGACCACGGAGCAGGGCGTCTCCAGTGCCTCCGGCGGTTCCGAGCAGCCGGTGGTGAGGAGCGGCAGCAACAGGGCCGCGGGCAGCAGCGTCAGGGGGCGGAACCGTCGGGCCGCGCGGGCGCTCATCGGACCGGCCCTCCGGTGCCGGGGGAGCGGTGTGCCCCGGTGCCCGGACCGCCCGGCGGGGCGTGCCCGTTCTGCGTGTCCAGGATCTCCAGGGCCCGTACCAGGGCGGGCTGTCGCAGCGGGGCGCTCGGGGCCCGGCCGGGGGTGGGGCCCCGCAGCAGCCAGGCGTCCACGTCGTCCCAGTCGGTGCCGAGCACGACCCGACCGGGCAGCCAGTGCGCGGGCCGGGGGGCGGGCCCCGGGTCCCCACCCGGGTGCGCCCCGACACCGGGGGGCGCCGTGGGGCCGGTCGGACCCGCCGGACCCGGGTACCCCGGGTGACCCGCCCGACCCGCCGTGCCTGCGGCGGCCGGTCCGGGGGGTGCCGGGGCCGGCGCGGGTCCGGCGGCGTGCCGGCCGGTCCGGGCGCGGCGGGCGGCCTCCCGGAGCTCCCGCGCCCGGTCCTCCTGCACGGTGCGCCAGACCGCGTCCCAGTAGCAGGCCAGCCGCTGGTTGGCCTCCTGGGTCAGGGCCCAGGCGTGCGCCCGGCACACCTCCGCCCGGGTCCGCCAGGCCCCGACCATCCGCCCGTAGCGGGCCAGCGCGGCCGGCAGCGGATCGCCGCGCAGGTCGTACTGGGTGACCACGCGCACCGATTCGGCGTGCAGGGCGGTGATGGCCCGGCGCTCCTCGCGGAGCATGCGGGCGCGCAGTTGACCGGCGGCCCGCAGGGCGTCCGTGCGGGTCTCCATCACGAACGGGGTGACGATCTCGGGGAACGGCGGAGCGCCCTCCCGCCGGCCGCCCGGCCCCTCCGGGAGCAGTGGGCGCAGGGCGGCGGCGTCCCGACGGCCGCGGCGGCGGGCGCGGAGGGCGGTGAGCCGCCCCAGCCGGGCCCTGCGGGCAGGTCCTCTGACCTGGTCGGTGGCGATCACGGTGACGGATTCCCCCTTCTCCGCGGTCCGCTCCGAACGGAGCGGGCCACCGGAAGGAAAGCAGAAAAGGGCCGGCCATTCCATGGATTTCCCGATCCCGTGGGGCGCTCCCCGAACTCGCCCGGGGGGCGACCGGAAAACAACCGGAACAATCCGCCGAACTGTTTGCGGAGAGCCGCCGATTACGTTGATACTCGATTCCCGTCCGAGGGGGGAGGATGGTGTGCGCATCGAAATCAGCGGGACGCATTTCCCGTTGCGGACGCTGGGTCCGGGCCGCCGTCTGGGGGTCTGGTTCCAGGGCTGTCCGCTGGCCTGCGCGGGATGCATGTCCCGGCACACCTGGGAGGCCGGCGCCGGTCGGAGCACCACCGTCGTCGAGCTGCTCGACCTGTGGCGGGAGGCCCTGTCGGCGGGGGCCGAGGGGCTCACCGTCAGCGGCGGGGAGCCCCTGGAACAGGCCGACGGGCTCGCCGAGTTCCTCGCCGGGGCCGACCGGTTGCGCCGGGAGGCCGCGGGGGATCCGACGGGGTCTCCGGCCGGGGGCCCCGCGGCGGGGGCGGGGGAGGGGTACGGGCCCGGTCGGCCCGGGGGGACCCGGCCGGGCCCGTACCCCGACCTCCTCGTCTACACCGGATACGAGGAGGAGGAGTGGGGTCCGGAGCGGCTGCGCGCCCTGCGGCACGCGGACGCCGTGGTGGCCGGGCGGTTCCGGATCGCCGAGCCGACCGCGCTGGTGTGGCGGGGCTCGGAGAACCAACGCCTGTTGCCCCGGACCCTGTTGGGACTGGCCCGGTACGCGCCGTACCTGCGGGAGCGGGCCACTGGCCCCGCGGTGCAGGTCGTGGTGGAGCCCGGGGCGCCCGGGCGGGGGCCGTCGGCCCATCTGCTGGGCGTGCCGTCCCGGGGAGAACTCGCTTTCTACGAGAGGTGGTCGGGGGAACGTGGGCTGCGGCTCAGGGAGCGGAGCTGGCGTCCGTGAGGAGACGGGCCAGGTCGGGCCGTCGGGTGGCGAAGTGCACCGTCCAGGCGGGGCGCCGGGCCAGTTCCTCCCGGACGGCCCAGAGCAGCCAGCGGGCGGCCTTCGCGGGGGGAAGGCCGCCCTGCCCGGCTCCGAGCAGGGGGAAGCAGATCGAGGACAACGGCGGTTCGTAGGAGTCCCGTTCGGCCTCCGCCAGGGCGAAGACGGCCGCCACCGCCTCGGCCAGGTCCTGGGGCTCCACGTGGTAGCGGACCCCGTCCGCGAGGGGGCGGACCACGGCGGCGTGGTAGACCCGCCGGACGCCCCGCGCGGCCAGGGCCCCGGCGGGGGTCGGTACCACCGTGCCGGGCCGCACCGGCAGGCCGGTGCGGCCGTGCGCGGCCGACCAGGCGGCCAGCTCCCGGGCCAGGACGTCGTCCTCGATGCCGCCGCCCGGGCCGCGGACGGCCGCGGCCCGGCGCAGCGCGCCGGAGACCGTCGGGCGGAAGGTCTTCGACATCTCCAGGTGGGTGTTCTCCGAGGAGACGAACACGTCGATGTCCCGGAGGAGTTCCATGGCGGAGAGGTGGACGAACACCCGGCCCGTCGCCGCCGTTCCGCGGCCCGGTCCGGCCGTCGGCGCGGGCGGGTCGGGCCATGCGTCCACCGGACCGGACGCCGCCGGCCGGGGCGCCGGTTCGCGGGTCAACGACAGTACGGCGCCCGCCAGTTCGGATATGACCTCCTGTTCCTGGCCGCGCCGGAACCGCTCGGGGGTCACCCCGTACACCGCGGCCGCCGCCTTCCGGCGGTCCTGGGCGGAGGCGCCGCGCCGACCCGGCAGGAGTCCGAAGGTGTGGGCGGCGGCCCGACCCAGGGGATCCGCCCGTCCCTGGGCCCCTTCCCCGGGCCCGGGGGCGGCGGCCAGGCGCCGGACGGCGGCGTGCAGCAGGGCCTCCACGGCCGCCGCCCCGTCGGCGGGATCGTCGAGGTGCCCGGCGGCGGAGGCGGCCCGCAGCAGTGCCCCCTCGGGCAGCCGCCGGAGCGCGGCCAGTCCGGGCCGGCGCAGGGCGCGCAGCTCCTCGGCGAGCAGGGCGTGACTGAGCGGGCCGGGTTCCGGCGCGGCGGGGGAGCGCCCGGCCGCGGGACCCGCGGGGATCTGCTGGCTCATGCCCGACACGATAATCCCGGCGGGCCGTCACGGGGGCCCGGCCGGGAACCGGAAGTTCGGAACGATCTCTTCCCGGACGCGACCGGATCGGCGGAATGCTCCGCTGTTCCGGCACCTTTCGGAAGGGTTGTCGTACATGCTCCGGGAAATTCCGTGCATTTATGCATCGGGATTCCCGTGGGAAGGGGGAACTCATGACGACCGTGCCCCGCACGGAATGGGATCCGGAGGGATTCGGCACGGATTCCGGCGGTACCGTCGAGACCCGGCGCCACCTCGACCGGGTGCCGGACTCGCTCGCGGACCGCCTCGACCTCACCGAGGTGGTCGGCGAGGCCACGGGTCCCGCCCGGGCCGTGGTCCTGCGGGTCAAGGACCGCGAGGCCCGCCACCTCGCCCCCGACGTGCCCCTGGTGCTGAAGCTGTACCACCGTTCGCACGCCCCCGACCCGCAGGTCCGCCGAGCCCTCACGGGCGACCTCGGCGGACACGTCCCGCGCGTCCTCGAACACGGCACCGCCGACGGCCACCCGTACGAACTGCTGCCCTCCTACGGCGAGACCACGCTGGCCCAGTACCACGCCCGGCGGCCCGGACCGCTGCCGCCCGGGCTGGTGCGCGCCGCCGTGACCCAGCTGCACGCCGCCCTGACCGCCGTCCACGACCGGCAGATCGCGCACCGCGACCTCACCCCCGACAACATCGTCGTCCGCGTCCAGAACGACGACCGACTCGACCTGGTCCTCGTCGACTTCGGGGCCGCCGTGCACACCGGCGACGAGGACTCCGCACCCCGCCGCCCCTGGCAGGGCAAGGCCCTCTACGTGGCCCCCGAGGCCGCCGTCCTCCAGCAGACCATCACCGCCGCCGCCGACTGGTGGTCCCTCGGCATGATCACGGCCGAGCTCGCGGGCGGCCGGCACCCCATCGACTTCCGCGGCGAACGGGAGGTCCTCGCCGAGATCGCCACCCACGACCCCGAACTGCCCCTGGTCACCGACCCCCGGCTGCTGATGCTCTGCCAGGGCCTCCTCACCCGCGCCCCCGCCCACCGCTGGGGCGCCGGGGAAGTCGCCGAGTGGCTGGCCGGCGGCTCGCCCACCGTGGTGCCCAGGACCTCCGGCGCCGCACCCGGCACCCTGCCCCCACCGCCGCCCGTCGAGCCCTTCGCCTTCCTCGGCCGCGAGTTCACCGGCACCGAGGAGCTGGCCCGCGCCCTCGACGTGCAGTGGCGCGCCGCGGAGGACCTGCTGCGCGGCTCCCGCGGCCGCACCCGACTGACCACCTGGCTGGCCCCGTTCGCGGACGCCCCCGGCCGGTCCCCCGAGGACGCCGCCGAACTCCGCTCCCTCACCGCGGAACTGGCCCGCCCACCGGCCCCGGCCACCCTGCTGCGCCTGCTCAACTGGATGGGCCCGGCCCTCCCCGCCTCCTGGCGGGGGACCCACCTCGACGGCCCCGGCATCGCCGACCTGACCCGCGCCGTCGTCGAGGGCGACGACCACGCCCACGCGCTCGTCGCCTCCCTCGCCCGCCACGAACTCCTGCCCCTGCTCGCCGCCCGCCCCGGCGGCGAGGGACTGGACGAGGTCGAACGCCGCTGGCGCGGGCACCGCGACCACTGGCGGCAGGCCACCGCGGACCTCGACGCCCGCGGCGGCCCCGAGGACCGGCGCACCGCCCAACGCCTCCTGCACCGGGCCCCCGACCTCGACGCCCGGCTCCTCGCCCTGGCCCGCGAACCCCTCCGCACCACCCGCGAACTCACCGCCCGCACCACCTGGAACCGCAACGACGGCCCCTGCCCCACCTGGTACCGGTCCCTGCGCGCCGACCCCGACCACCCCCTCCGCCTCCTGGCCGCCCTGCTCCTCCACGGCCAGGCCCGCCGAGAGGCCGAACAGCGCCTGACGGAAATCGCCGTGGAAGAGGCCGAACTCCTCCTCGCGCGGGAGACCGACGCCCGGTACGCCTGGCTCCGCCGGCAGGACCGCGAACCCGTCCTCGGCTGGGCCCTGCTGGGCGCCACCCTCCTCACCGCGCCGTGGACCTTCCTCATCGGGCTCGCCGACCTCCACGACGGGACCGCCCAAGTGGAGGTGGTCCGTGCCTGGCTGCTGGCGCTGCCCGCCGCCGCGGTCGTGTTCGCCCTGGAACTGTGGATCGCCCTCTACATCGGCC
Organism: Streptomyces sp. NPDC097619; assembly: GCF_040302735.1. NCBI lineage: Bacteria > Bacillati > Actinomycetota > Actinomycetes > Kitasatosporales > Streptomycetaceae > Streptomyces > Streptomyces sp. NPDC097619. The sequence goes on from NZ_JBEOSD010000158.1 coordinate 7,670, forward strand.
CGCAGGGCTACCACCCGCGACGCTCCCTCGCCGGATTCCTGATCCGCACCGGAGGCCGGCCCTCCCGGGCCGCCCGCGCCCGCGGCCGCCTCGGCCAGGCCCTCGTGGCCCTGGCCCTGATCGCCGTGGTGGTCACGGGAACCCTCGCCGTGACCACGGTGCCCTGGCTGTGGCCCCTGGCCACCGTCACCGCCCTCGCCGCCTGGACCGTACACAGGGCACTGCGCCGGCGGAACCGGGTCCGGTCGGCCCGAGGCGGCCCGACCGCCCCCCACCGTCCCCGCCCCGCCCCGCCGACCGCCGTCCCGCCCACCCGGAGGAACCGATGAGCTACGGCCAGGCCTACCCGTCGATCGCCGAGATCCTGCCGGGCATCGGCTACGCCGACCCCGTCGGGGCGAGTGGAGCGGCCGACGCCGCCGGGACCCTCGGCTCCTTCGGCTCCCTCGGCGACACCGCCCACCAGGCCCTCGCCGGCCTGCCCACCGCCGACTCCCTCACCGAAGGCGTCCGGGCCGCGGGCGGCCACGCCCTGGACTCCGCCGGACACCTGCTCGGGGAACTCCTCGAACCGGCCGCCGTGGCCCTCGGCGCGCTCAGCGGAGCCCTGCTCGTCGGCCGCGCCGCCATGGTCGGCGCCCACGTCCTCACCAGCGCGGCGGTACGGGCCGCGGCGGAACAGGAATGCCTGGAACGCGCACAGGCCGAGGCGGCGGCGGCCGCCGCCCAGTGGGAGGCCGCCGCCTTCGCCGCCGTCCGCGCCAACGCCCGCCGCCTCGCCCTGCTGGCCCGGATCCGCCGCACCGCCTACCGCACCCTGCCGGACACGCCCCCACCACCCCTGCCGGACCTCCCGCCCGCGCTCGTCTGCGTCGGCACCCGCCTGGACGTGCTCCGCCGGGACCTGGCCGTCCTGGAGAAGGCCCTCCACGAAGCCGAGACCGCCCACGCGCTCTGGACCACCGAACAGGTCGTGCGCGTCGACGCGGACCCGGCGGCCGAGGAGTCCTGGCGCCGGCGCGCCCGGGCCCGCCGGGAGGCCGCCCTGCGCGCCCTGCCCGCCGAGCCCGCGGCCGCCCCCGCCCCGCTGCCGCAGCCCCCCGGCCGAGAGGCCCTGGACCCCGGCACCGCCGTGGAGACCGGCACCGCCCTGCTCGCCCTCCTCGACCCGGCGGCCGACCGGACCGACGCCGAACTGGCCGTCACCGCCGTCCGGCACGCCGTGGCCTGCGCCGCGGAGCGCCCCGACAAGGCCCGCACCCACCTGCGCGAGGCCCGCCGCTTCGTCGCCGACGCCAACCGCACGGCCCGGGCCCGCGCGGCCGCCCTGGAGAAGGCCGCCGTCCGCCTCGACTTCCTCGTCACCGCCGCACCCCCCGGACAGCCGCCCCTCCCCCCGGCCCCCGAGGAGACCGCCCTGCTGCGCAAGGCCCTGGAGGAGGGCAGACCCCTCACCACCGAGGAGGAACGGGCCGTGGACCGCAAGGTCGAGGAACGCCTCGCCGACCTGGAGTGCCGCTACACCCGCGAACTCCTGGAGCGGGCCGTCCGCCGGCTCGCCGAACGGGGCGGCCCGCCCGACGGGGCCCGGACCGCCGCCCCGGGCACCCCGGAGGCCCCGCTCCGCTTCGACCTCACCCCCGGCGGCTGGTGGCCCGGCCACTGGCTGCGCATCACCGTCCGCGACGGCGTCACCGAACTCGTCACCATGTACCGGGAGGGCCCCGGACCGCGGACCACCGCCGACCTGGCCCTCGACGCGCAACGCTGCCGCGAGGCCCGCGGCCACCTGGAGGAACTGCGCACCGCCGCGGCCCGACTCGGACTGGAACTGCCCCTGGACTTCACCGAGTCCGGGCGCGCCGTCGCCGGGGTGCGCGGCGAGGACGGCGCCCTCGTCCTGGACGGCGGCGCGGACCCCGGCGAGGACACCGGAGCGGACCCCGGCGAGGACACCGCGGCCGGGGCCGCGCCCGCCGGCCGCCGACCCGAGGAAGCCCGCCGCGCGCGCCGGGTGGGCGAGGAACGAAGGAGCAGCGGACGATGACCACCACCGACCCGACCGAACGACGCACCCCGCGCCAGGGGCCGGACACCCCCACCGGCGGCCCGGACACCGGCCGCCACGACCGCCTGACCAAACGGCCCGAGCCGCCCCGGGAGGCCGCCCCCGGCGCCACCGGCCCCCGCATCCCCCTGTTCGTCGAAGAACTCGTCGGCACCCTCGCCGTCCACTCCCAGTACGTCCTCTACGGCAACATCCGCGACCTCCACCTCGTCGCCCACCCGCGCGGGGACCGCCACCACGAACTGGCCGAGGTGCTGTGGAACTCGCTCCGCCCGCACGGGTACCAGGCCCTCGTCCGCTACGACCAGATCGCCGGGTTCAGCGTCCTCACCGGCCCCGAACGGGAGACCGTCGAGTACCTCCTCGCGAGCGGCCCCTCCGCCCTGACCCGGGCCGGCCGCTCCGCACGACCGCCCCAACTCATGGAAGCCTTCCCGCAGCTCGCGGAACTCGCCACCGGCTGGGCCGACCGCCGCTCCACCGCCGGACCGGACGGCCGCCCCCTGCCCCCGCTGCGGGTGGCCCTGATCATCGACCACGCCGGACGACTCGCCACCGACCCCGCCCGACCGGGCGAGGCCGAACGGGACTTCTTCCTCGCCTGCCTCCGGCTCGCCGACTCCGCACCCCCGATCCCCCCGCACCCGGCCGCCCTCACCCCCACCGCCCTGCGCACCGCGCCCCGGCTGTACAACCCCCTGGTGTGGCTCACCGACGGGGAACGGGACCTGCCCGGCTGGCTGGTGTCCGGCAGCGCCCGGATCCGCACCATCGCCGTCCCCGAGCCCGACGCGGACGAGCGCCGCCGGATGGCCGACGTCCTGGCCCGGGAGCACGCGGAGGCCGACCGCCTGCGGCCCGACCCCGGTACGGCCGTCCCCGGGGCACGAGCGGGGGAGCCCGGGACCGGCCCGGCGCCCGCCGGACCGGAAGAGGCCGCGGACTCCTTCGCCCGCGCCGCCGTCGGCCTCACCCTGCGCGACATGCGCGAGAGCACCACCCTGGCACTGGCCCGACGCATGCCCTTCACCGCGATGCCCGACGCCGTCCGCGTCTACCGGCTCGGCGTGGAGAAGAACCCCTGGCGCCGGGACGAGATCCGCCGCCGCATCCTCCAGGGGGAACGGACCATCCCCGAGCGGGTCCTCGGCCAGGAGGCCGCCGTCGCCATGACCCTCGCCATCCTCAAGCGCGCGGCCCTCGGCCTGTCCGGCGCGCAGGCGGGCGGCTCCGGCCACCGGCCCCGCGGCACGCTGTTCTTCGCCGGCCCCACCGGCACCGGCAAGACCGAACTCGCCAAGGCCGTGGCCTCCGTCCTCTTCGACAGCGACCAGGCGTACCTGCGCTTCGACATGAGCGAGTTCTCCGCGGAACACTCCGCGGACCGTCTCGTCGGCGCCCCGCCCGGCTACGTCGGCTTCGAAGCGGGCGGCGAACTCACCCGGGCCGTCCGCGCCGACCCCTTCCGCGTCATCCTCTTCGACGAGATCGACAAGGCCGCGCCGGGAGTCCTCGACAAGTTCCTCCAGCTCCTGGAGGACGGCCGCCTCACCGACGGCCAGGGCGTCACCACCCACTTCAGCGAATGCGTGCTGATCTTCACCTCCAACCTGGGCGTCCAGCGCACCGACCCCGACACGAAGGAACGCCACTGGATCGTCGAACCGGGCACCCCCTACCGGGAGCTGTCCCGTCGGGTGAAGAACAACGTCAAGCACCACTTCGAGTCGGTGGTCGGCCGCCCCGAACTGATGAACCGGATCGGCGGCAACGTGGTCGTCTTCGGATTCATCACCGAGGAAACCGCCGCCCGCATCCTCGACCTCCAGATCGGCAACGTGCGCCGCCGGCTCGCCGCCGAACACGGACTGCGCCTGGAGGTGTCCCCCGAGGCCCGCGCCCAGCTCGCCGCATACTGCACCCGGGACCTGTGGCACGGCGGACGGGGCATCGGCATGGTGCTGGAGACCCATCTGCTCAACCCGCTGGCCTGCGAGGTCTTCGACCGGCCCGGGGCCGGTCCCGGCACCACCCTGCTGCTCCGCTCGGTCCACGAGGACGCCGACGGCGGGATCACCATCGAGACCGAAGGGCTGCCGGCGGCACGATGACCACCCCCGGGATCCAGGACTGGGACGAGGAAGAAGGCGAAGGCGAAGACGAACACGCGGGCGCGGGCGAAGACGGAGGTGGGGGCGGGGCCGAGCCCGAGCCCCGGCCCGGGGACGGGGCCGGGGACGGGGCCGGGGACGGGGACGGCATCGGGGACGGCGCCGACGACGGTGACGGCATCGGGTCCGACGGGTCGGAGTGGGAGGAGGTGCCGGCGCGGCCCGCACCCGCCTTCCCGGGCGGCCCCCGCCCGGGGGCCGCCCCGCCCCCGGCCGAGGCCCCGCGGCCGTCGGCCCCGCCCGTCCTGCTCCGCTTCCAGGAGGTCCACCTCACCCTCACGGTGCCGCCCGGCAGCACGGTCGGGCTGGGCCGGGACCCGGAATGGGCCCCACGGACCGCCCGCGCCCTGGCCGCGCACCGCACCGTCTCCGGCCGGCACGCCTCCGTGGCGGTCGCGGCGGACGGCACCGCCACCGTCACCGAGGAACCGCCCGGCCCGCGCAACGGCACCCGCCTCGACGGCACCGACCTGGTCACCGGAGTCGCCCACCCGCTCCGGGACGGCGCCCTCATCCGGCTCGGCCCCCGGATCAGCTGCCGGGTCACCCTGGGCCGCCCCGCCGGCACGGACTGACCGGCCGGGGGAGGGACGGACCCTCCCCCTCGGCCCGAGCCCCCGCCGCGCCCGAGCCCCCGCCCGGCAGTCCCGGGGCCCCGGTCCTCGGCCCGGGCCCCCGGTCCCCGGGCCCTCAGTCCTCCGGCAGGGAGATCCGTGCCCGCAGCGGGGCCAGCAGGGCGTTCACCTCCCGGACGTCCGTCGGATCGTCCAGGCTCAGCGCCCCCTCGGTCTCGGCGGTGGGGGGCAGCGCCCCGCACCGGTCCCCGAACAGCTGGAGCGCCGTCCGCGGGCGGCACCGCTTCGACTGCCACAGCAGACCGGCGGCCCCCGCGCACTGTTGCCGGATCAGCCGCGCCCAGTACCGCGTCTTCGCGTAGTCCCCCTCCTCGCAGTCCACCAGCCAGCTGTCCTGCCAGACCGCCGCCAGCCCCTCGGCCGTGCTCAGGTCCACCAGGGTCAACGGCCCGGCGGTCCGCAGGGCCGTCAGCCGGTACCGGCGGGCCTGCGCCCAGGGCACCAGCCGGTGTCCGGTCGCGTCGTCGAACTCCATCGACCTCAGCAGCACTTCGGAGAGCGCGGTGAGCGGGTCCAGGGCCGCGTAGAGGGAGGAGTACGGATCCTTCTCGGTGGCGTCGAACCGGCTGCCGCGGAAGAACTCGTGGGCCAGTTTCGGATTGAAGGCGGCGGCACCGTAGTGCGCGAGGTGCAGGCGCCACAGTCGGGTCCCGGCGGGCAGTTCCACGGTGATCGGCTCCATCGGCACCCCGGTGGGCGGGACGTGGCGCGCCATCAGTCCCCCTCCACCAGTTCGCGGGCGGCCCGGTCGAGTTCCTCGTCCGGTACCGAGCCGAGGAGTTCGGCCGGGACCCCGTGGAGCCAGCGGTTGCCGCCCAACCACCAGTCGGCGGCGCCCCACGGGTCGCGGTCGGCGAGCAGCAGCCGGTTGATCCGGCTGACCACCGGCAGCGGCCGGACGGTGCCCGCCGCGAACTGGAACAGCGGGTAGCGGTATCCGCGTTCGGGATCCCGCAGCCGGATCAGCCCGTTGTCGGCCGGGGTGCCGGGCACCCGGTCGGCGGCCAGGGAGGGCGCGGTCAGCAGCCGGGCCCGGGCCGGATCGGGGTCCGCCGGGGACCCGGCTCCGGCGGCTTCCAGGTCGGGGCCCCCGTGCAGGGCCGCGAGCAGGGACCGCACGGCGGCCGGGTCGGGAGCCGTCACCGAGGTGCCGCCGGCCAGGCGGACGGTGCCGCGCAGGGCGAGCGCCACGGGGTGCTCCTCCGGGAGCACCCGCAGCAGCCTGACGAGGCGGCGCACGGCGGACCAGGCGGCGGCCGGATCGGAGGCGGACGCCCCTTCGGGGGCCGGTTCCGCGGCCGCGACCAGCTCCCGCAACAGACCGGCCAGCTCCTCCCGCTCCGCCGGGCCGAGGCTCTCGCGCAGCAGGGGGCCGTGTGCGGCGAGCAGGGCGATCAGTCGGTCGGGTGTCATCGGGTGCTCTCCTTCCCGAGGGGACGGTCCGGGGCCGGGGCCTCGGGTCGCGGCCGGGGCGCGGGGCTGCCCTGGTGGATGAAGGCCCCCCAGGCGGCGGTCCCGGTGAGCTCCGGACGCCCGGCGATCCGCCGCAGGTGCGGGGTCAGGGCGGGGATCCCGGGCCGCCCGGCCGCGGGGGCCAGCATCCAGCGCTGGGCGGCCCGCAGGGCGTCCGCCGGTGCCGCGCCCGCCGCGAGGTGGTGGTGGAACACGGTCATCAGGACCGCCGAGGCCGCGTCGTCCACCAGCCACCGCGAACCCACCGCGTCCGCGGCGGCCCCGTGCGCGAAGGCCGTGGTGAGGGTCAGGGCCTCGTCGTGGTCCCGGGTGCTCAGGTCCGTCTCGCAGGCGCTGAGCACCACCAGGGGCCGGCCCTCCGCCTCCGGGGCCGGCGCGATGTCGAGGAGCTCCGTCACCGACAGCCGTCCCGAACCGGCCCCGTCCGGCGCGGCCAACTCCAGGACGGAGGCGGCCGGGTCGGGGCCCGCCGTGCCGTGGCACACCAGGTGTACGACGGCCGGCCGAGCCGGGCCGTCCCCCCGGGCCCCGAACAGCCCCAGCACCTCGGCCGGGGTCCCCTCGGGCACCACCTCGTGGAGGGTGTCGTACTGCCCGAAGAGCACGGCCCGCGGGTAGAAGGCGTCCCGCAGCGCCAGGACCTCGTCCTCGGCGGTGTCCAGACCGTCCGGCACGCACACCAGGGCCTGGCCGCGCCCCGGCTCGGCCCGCCGGGCCCGCACCACCCGCCGGAACTCGCTCCCGGAGGCGGCGTACGTCAGCACCGCCACCTCACAGACCCGCACCGTGTCCGGGGCGCCCGCCGCCCGCGACTCCCGGGGCACCGGCACGCGGCCCGCCTGCCAGGGCACCGCGCCCAGGTTCCCGCAGGCCACCAGCACCAGCCGGACCGGCGCCGCCGGTCCGGGGTCGGCCAGGAGGCCCGCCTCCCGCAACCCCCGCTCCCACAGGCCGAGTTCCGTCAGCAGCGGACCCATGACGCCGGCACCCGCCCAGTCGCACAGCTCCTCCAGGGCCGTTTCCCAGCGCTCCGCGCCCCGCCGCGCCGTGTGCCGCACCGAGGCCGCCGCCAGGTACCCGGCCACGGGCCCGCGCCCCTCCTCCGACAGGGCGGGCAGCGTCAGCGCCCACGGCGCCCGGTCCGGCACCAGGAACACCGCCCGGCCCTCCTCGCCCGCCGTACCGGGCACCAGGTACACCAGGGCGTCCGCCCCGGACCGGGACACGGCGAGCCGCAAGCGGGCCGCGGTCCGCTCCGGCTCCTCGTCCACCGGCCCGTCCCCGGCGCCCCGCAGCCGGTCCAGCACCCGCCGGCGCAGGCCACTGGGCAGCTCCGGCTCGCCCGTCGGGCCGCCGAGCAGCCCGCCGACCACCCCCGGTTCCGGCTCCTCCGCCGCGCCCGGTCGGGAGGCCCGCCACCGTGCGGCGAGATCGTCCTCCCCGAGGGCCGTCAGCCGCTCGGGCACCGTGGCCGTGACCGCCGCCGCGCCCAACACCAGGGCCCGTCCCGCCTCCAGGCAGGCCACCGCCCCTTCGGGGTGTCCCGTGCGCACCGCCCACGCGGCGGCCACCAGCGCGCGCTCCGCTCCGCCCCGGGCCGTCTCCAGCCCGTGCCGGACGCCCTCCTGGAGCAGGACCTGCGCCGCGACGGCCCGCAGGGAGGCGCGGGCGTCCGCCACCGCACCCGCCGTCTCGGCGGCGTCCCCGTTCCGGGCCGCCCGGGCCGCCCTGGCCCGGGCGAGTTCCCAGTACAGGACCCCGGCCGCCTCGGTGGTCTCCGAGGTGAGCTCCCCCCGGGCCGCTTCGAGCTCTCCGAGCGCCTCGTCGAGCAGCGCCGGATCCCCGGTGGCCCGGTGCTGGAGGGTCAGCGCCATCGCGATCCCGGTCCTGGTGCGGACCCGCTGGTCGGTGACGACCGGATGGCCGAGGAGGGAGGCCCGCGCCCGCTCCACGGCCGTCCGCACCCGCGCCGGGTCCGGGTCGAGGACCGTGGTGAGGGCCAGTACCGGCGCCCACAGGGCATCCATCATCGACCGCAGGAACGGCACGGCCTCGGCGCTCTCGTACGCCTGCTCCAGGTAGTGGCCGGCGCTGCGCAGGGCCTCCGTCTCCGAGGTGGCCGAGGCCCGCGCGAGGTGCGCGTACCCCAGCAGGAAGAGCGGCATGAAGGTCCGCCAGGCACGGCTCGACGCGTCCCGGGCCGAGCCGTGCCCCGGCGACCCGGTGGGGTGCGCCGGATCCGCCGGTTCCCCCGGGGGCGTCGGGTCGCGGTCCTCGTCCTCCTGTTCGTCGAGCAGGTCCAGGGCCTCCCCGATCAGGGTCTCCAGCGCGGGCACGTCCCCGATCCCGGAGGCCGCGGTGATCCGGGACATCAGCAGCATGTGACGGTTGGCCAGCAGCAGGTCCCGGGCTCCGGGCCGGTCCGGCGGGCGCCCGGTCACCAACGGGCCGGAACCGGGCTCCAGGGAGCCGGCCAGCAGCCGTTCCGCCGCCTCCTGGTCCTGCCGGCTGCCCCCGGTCAGCCCGGAGGCGCCCAACACCCCCGGCAGTACGCCGCGCACGAACCAGGGCAGGTCCGGATCCTCCCGCCCCTCGCCCTCCGCGACCCCGAGCAGCCGCAGCGCCTCCTCGTACTGCGCGGGGTCACCGGTACGGCCGCCGAGCAGGGTCCGGGCCATGGCCACCAGGGCGTCGTTGATCTCCAGCCCGGTCTCCGCCCCGGGCCGCCCGGCCGACCGGACCACCTCGGCGAGCTGCTCGGCCGACAGGGTCCCCGGGAGCGAGGACTCCGTCATCATCGCGATGAGCGGCAGCAGTTCCCGCTGCTGGGCGGCGGTGGTCGGCTCGAGGTCCGCTTCGGTCAACCCCTCCGTGCTCGTGGGCAGCATCCGCCGCAGCATGGGGATGAGCGGGGCCAAGGGGCCGACCACGGCCGCCTCCGACTCCTCCAGCTCCTTGAACAGCCCCAGCAGGGTGGACACGTCCCCGGCGGCGAGGGCCCGTTGCATGCGGGTCTGCAGGGCCAGGAACCGTCCCAGTTCCGGAGGCATCCCGCCCCGCCGGGTCGCGGCCAGTTCGTGGGTCAGCGCCTCCACCTCGCCCACCGACTCGATCAGGCCGGGGCCGCCGTTCTCCACCGGCACCGAGGCGTCCAGGACGTCGCGCAGCAGGTCCAGCCCGACCGGCGCGGCCACCCCGTACGGCCCGAGCAGCAGCACCAGGAGGTCGCGGGCGGCCGCCGTCCGCAGGGAGGGCTCCAGCGCCTCGCCCTCCCGGGCCCCGCGCAGCAGACCGACCGCCTCCCACCGGTCCCGCTCCTCCCGGCCCTCGGCCCAGCGGGCGCCCAACAGGGCCCCGAGCCGGGCCCGCGCGGCCGCGAGGAGTTCGGGCCCCGGGGCCGGCCCGTCCGTCGGCCCGTCCGCCGAGCCGTGCGCCGGTCCCGACCCGGAGTCGGCGAGCAGCGCGCGCAACTCGACGATCATCGCCTCCCGTTCGGGGGCTCCCGGTCCCGGATCCGCCCCCGGTACCGGTTCCGCACCCGCCGCATGCCCCGGCGTCGGGGCGGCGTCCGGCGGGGCCGACAGCGCACGCGCCCCCTCCGACCGGCGTACGAGCTCCCGGAGCCGGTCGGCCACCGCCGAGCCGCCCTGACCACCACCGCCACCGCCACCGCCCGCGCCCCCGGGCTCCCCCTCGTCCCCCGGTCCGCACCGTTCCCGTTCCGCCCGCGGTTCTTCCGGCATTCCCGCCAACACCCCTCCCCAGCAAGCCGATCCGGACCATCATGGCCCGGTCGGCCGCCGCCCGGGGAGCGCTTCGACCGCCCCGCGGGATCCGCCCGGGAATCGACCGGACCACGCCCGGGAACGGCCCCTCACCCGGCCCCGTCCCGTGCCAGCATCGGAGCCCGGGGCGGGCGTGCCGCCCGTCCCGCCCGGTTCCCGCGCCCCGGAAGGCGGCCGCCCTTGACCGCGCTCCCGTACCTCGAAGTCACCGACGCCGCCTACGCCCCCGCCTACGTCACCGGGCTGCGGCGGGACGACACCGCGGACGGGGCGGTGCTCACGGGCACCTGTCCGCGCTGCGGCTGCGCCTTCGCCTTCACGTACACCCGGCGGGTGTTCCGGCACCCGCGGCCGCGGAGCGGGCGCGTGGACGGGGCCACCGTGCCCGTGCTGTGCGTGTGCGGTTCCCCGCACGAGGGCCGGCCCGAGGGCGAGGAGGGCTGCGGCGCGTACTGGAACGTCGTGCTGGAGAGGGCCCGCCGGTGAGCGGCCCGGTCCGCCCCGGCCCCGCCGCCACCCCCGCGGACCGGGCCGCCGCCCGGCACGGCCGGCTGCTGCTCCACGGGGAGTCCGAGCGGGTCCGGGAAGCGGCCCTGGCCTGGCGCAACGGGCTGGGCGCCCTGCTGGCCGGGCTGGTGGGCTTCGGGCTGCTCAAGGGCCGTACCGACGTGGCCGCGCTCGCCGCCCCGTACGCGGCGCTGGTCGGCGGGCTGCTCCTGGGGGCCCTGGGCTGCGGGACGGTGAGCGCGGTGCTGCTGTTGCGGGCCGCGCACGGCCGCCCGGCGGTTTCCGCCCTGCCGGTCCGGGAGCCCGGCCGGCCGGACCCGGGTCCGGTGGCGGCCGGCCACGTGGAGGCCCTGCGGGCGGCCCGCTCCCTGACCTGGGGGGTGGTCGCCACCCTGGCCTGCACGGCGCTGCTCACCGCCGCGGTGGCGCTGACCTGGTACGGGCCCTCGAGGGAGGGCCCGCGCCTGACGGTGACCACGCCCGCGGGCACCTACTGCGGTGAGCCCCTGGGCGCCGGGGCCGGCCGGCTCCGGCTGCGGACCGCCGGGGGCGAACTCTCCCTGGACCTCGCCACGGCCGTCGCCCTCCACCCGGTCCCGGCCTGCCCGGCGCCGTCCCCGTGACCACCCCGGGCCGCCGGTGCTCTCCGGCGAGGGGACAATGGCGGCATGCCCAGGGACGCCCTCTCGACCACCTCGCAGGTCCGTGCTCGGATGAGCAGACAGCGCAGTCGTGACACGGACATCGAGCTGAACCTGCGCCGGAGCCTGCACGCGGCCGGGTTCCGCTACCGGGTGCACCGGCGGCCCCTGAAGGGCGTGCGTCGGGAGGCCGACATCCTCTTCGGGCCCGCCCGGGTCGCGGTGTTCGTCGACGGCTGCTTCTGGCACGGCTGCCCCGAGCACGCCACGTGGCCGAAGAACAACGCCGCGTTCTGGCGCGAGAAGATCGAGAAGAACCGGGCCCGGGACGAGGACACCGACGCCCGACTGGCCGCCGCGGGCTGGCTGGCCGTGCGGATCTGGGAACACGAGAGCGCGGAGCCCGCCGCCGCCCGCATCGCGGAACTGGTCCGCGCCCGCCGCCCCTGACGGCCCCGCCCACCCGGGCCCGGGACGCGGCCCGGCC
>NZ_JBEOSD010000159.1:0-19352 GCF_040302735.1 Streptomyces sp. NPDC097619
CGGGTTCCTGGCCCGGCCGCTCCGTGTGAACGGCGGCGGAAACACGGGTGCCGAAATGAGGGTGACGGCGGGCGCCCCGGGGCGGGATCATGGGGGTGCCCACGGCGCCTTCCGGTGGCCCCGGGCCGCGCCCGGTGGGCCCCCGGCGGCTCCGGTGGGCCCGGCCGGGCCCCACGGCCTCACAGCACGTGCTGGTACTCCCGCTGCCGGACGTTGCCGGAGAGCGTGTGCACGGTCACGAACTGAGGCTCCACCCGCATGTACACCGGCTCGAAGAGCTCCCCGTCCACGTAGTGCGGCCCCGGGCCGAAGAGCCGCAGCTCGTCCGTGGTGGGCTCGACCAGCTCCGCCGTGCCCGTGAACTGGACCGTCCACAGGTGGTCGTCCTCGGTGTTGAAGTTGTCCGCCCCGTAGGCGACCACGCTGCCGTTGCATGCCTGGTGGTATCCGAAGCCGGCGTGCATCCGCAGCACGACCCGGCCGTCCACCACGATGTGCCGCGCGGCGGCGATGAAGGGCAGCGCGCGCATGCTGGTGGCCACGCGGCCGTACGGCACCCGGCGCAGCAGTTCGATGGCGTGGAGTTCCTCTGGGGACATGCCCCCACTGTCGCCGTGCCGACGCCGTGCCGGTAAGAGGCCGCCGCCCCCCGCGGCGGGGACGTTGGTCCCGATTCGAACGACATGGCGCGGGAAGCACCGGACGGGGGAGCACCGGGCGAGGAGCACGGGCCGGCACGGGTGGCCCGGGGCCGGGCGGGCCACCCGACGCGGATACGCCCGTCCGGGCGAATGCGGGCCCTCGGAAGGGCCCCCGTACGCGCACGGGATACGCCGGCGCGGTCACGGTATACGGACCGTGCAATTCCACGTACCGGCGGTAAATTTCCGCGCCGGACCGCCGGTGATCGGCGGCCCGGCGGCGGGCTCAGCGCTTTTCCGCCTGGAGGCGGGCCACATAGGCGGCCGCCTGGGAACGCCGTTCCATGCCGAGCTTGGAGAGCAGGCTGGAAACGTAGTTCTTGATGGTCTTCTCGGCCAGGTGGAGGCGTTCGCCGATCACACGGTTGGTGAGTCCCTCGCCGATCAGGTCCAGGATCTTCCGTTCCTGTTCCGTGAGGTTCGACAGCCGGTCGTCGCCCTTGCCGTTCTTGCCGTCGCGGAGCCGTTCCAGCACCCGCGCGGTGGCCACCGGGTCGAGCAGGGACTTGCCGGCGGCCACGTCGCGCACGGCGTTGAGCAGCTCGTTTCCGCGGATGGCCTTGAGGACGTACCCGGAGGCACCCGCCATGATCGCGTCGAACAGGGCCTCGTCGTCGGCGAACGAGGTCAACATGAGGCACTTGATGCCCTCGTTCTGGGAGCGGACCTCCCGGCAGACCTCGACCCCGCTGCCGTCCGGCAGCCGCACATCGAGAACGGCCACGTCAGGGCGGGTGGCCGGGATGCGCACCAAGGCGTCGGCGGCCGTTCCGGCCTCTCCCACCACCTCGATGTCCGGCTCGCTCGACAGCAGCTCATAGACGCCCCGGCGGACCACCTCGTGGTCGTCGAGGAGGAATACGGTGATTTTTCCATCTTCGCGCACGGAATCAGTTTCACATACTCCCCCCAACCCCGCCGCAAGTGATCCGAGCTCTTCCCTGCCGGAAGTGATCCGGATAACGTGCCGTTGTTCCGGCCACCTGCAAGGCTGTGACCAGTGGTTGTTCCACCCGCCCCGGATTTACTTGGAAATCCAAGCAAAAACGCAGGTCAGGTGGGGTTTCGCAGTTATGCGGAGCACTGGGTAACGTGCTTTGTGCAGGGCACTCGCCGGGGCGACTGTCACGCCTGAATCCCGTCGGAGCGCACCCACCCCGTGCGCGGTACGGGTCCGGGCGAGCCGCACTGGTCCCCGGACGACCCCGGGTGCCGGACCGACGGAGGAGCACACGTGACCGTGGAGAGCACTGCCGCGCGCAAGCCGCGACGCAGCAGCGGCACCAAGCGAGCCGCGGGCGCAGCCGCCCGCAAGGGCGCCGGGGCCGCACAGGCCGCCGAGCCCCAGCTCGTACAGCTGCTGACGCCCGAAGGGGACCGCATCGAGGACGCCGCGTCCTCGGAGTTCGCCCCCTACGTCGCCGACATCACCGCCGACGACCTGCGCGGGCTCTACCGCGACATGGTTCTGACCCGCCGCTTCGACGCCGAGGCCACCGCCCTGCAACGCCAGGGCGAGCTGGGCCTGTGGGCCTCCCTGCTGGGCCAGGAGGCCGCGCAGATCGGCTCCGGCCGGGCCCTGCGCGACGACGACTACGTCTTCCCGACCTACCGCGAGCACGGCGTGGCCTGGTGCCGCGGGGTCGACCCCACCAACCTCCTGGGCATGTTCCGCGGGGTGAACCACGGAGGCTGGGACCCCACCTCCAACAACTTCCACCTGTACACGATCGTCATCGGCTCGCAGACCCTGCACGCCACCGGCTACGCCATGGGCGTGGCCAAGGACGGTGCCGACTCCGCGGTGATCGCGTACTTCGGCGACGGGGCCTCCAGCCAGGGCGACGTCAGCGAGGCGTTCACCTTCTCGGCGGTCTACAACGCCCCCGTGGTGTTCTTCTGCCAGAACAACCAGTGGGCGATCTCCGAGCCCACCGAGCGGCAGACCCGCGTCCCGCTCTACCAGCGCGCCTCCGGCTTCGGCTTCCCCGGCGTCCGGGTGGACGGCAACGACGTGCTGGCCTGTCTGGCCGTGACCCGCTGGGCCCTGGAGCGGGCCCGCAACGGCGAGGGCCCCACCCTCGTCGAGGCGTTCACCTACCGCATGGGCGCGCACACCACCTCCGACGACCCGACCAAGTACCGCCGGGACGAGGAGCGGGCGGCCTGGGAGGACCGGGACCCGATCAAGCGCCTCAAGGCCCACCTGCTCGCCGACGGGGCCGCCGACGAGGCCTTCTTCGAGGAGCTGGAGGCCGAGAGCGAGACCCTCGGCAAGCGGGTCCGCGAGGTGGTCCGCGCGATGCCCGACCCGGACACCCTGTCCATCTTCGAGAACGTGTACGCCGACGGGCACGCGCTCGTCGACGAGGAGCGCGCGCAGTTCGCCGCGTACCTGGCTTCCTTCGAGGACTCCCACGAAGGGGGCAACTGACCATGGCCACCGAGAAGATGTCGATCGCGAAGGCGCTCAACGAGTCCCTCCGCAAGGCCCTGGAGACCGACCCCAAGGTCCTCATCATGGGCGAGGACGTGGGCAAGCTCGGCGGTGTCTTCCGCATCACCGACGGCCTGCAGAAGGACTTCGGCGAGGAGCGGGTCATCGACACCCCGCTCGCCGAGTCCGGGATCGTCGGCACCGCCATCGGCCTGGCCCTGCGCGGCTACCGCCCGGTCGTGGAGATCCAGTTCGACGGCTTCGTCTTCCCCGCGTACGACCAGATCGTCACGCAGCTGGCGAAGATGCACGCCCGCGCCCTCGGCAAGATCAAGATGCCGGTGGTCGTGCGCATCCCGTACGGCGGCGGCATCGGCGCCGTCGAGCACCACTCCGAGTCCCCCGAGGCCCTGTTCGCGCACGTCGCGGGCCTGAAGGTGGTCTCCCCCTCGAACGCCTCCGACGCGTACTGGATGCTCCAGCAGGCCATCCAGAGCGACGACCCGGTGGTCTTCTTCGAGCCCAAGCGCCGCTACTGGGACAAGGGCGAGGTGGACACCACCGCGATCCCCGGCGCCCTGCACCTGTCCCGCGTGGCCCGCGAGGGCACCGACCTGACCCTCGCCGCGTACGGCCCGATGGTGAAGGTCTGTCTGGAGGCCGCCGCGGCCGCCGCCGAAGAGGGCAGGTCGGTGGAGGTCGTGGACCTCCGCTCGATGTCCCCGATCGACTTCGACGGGATCCAGACCTCGGTGGAGAAGACCCGCCGCCTGGTCGTCGTCCACGAGGCCCCGGTCTTCCTGGGTACGGGCGCGGAGATCGCCGCCCGCATCACGGAACGGTGCTTCTACCACCTGGAGGCGCCGGTGCTGCGCGTGGGCGGGTTCCACTCGCCCTACCCGCCGGCCCGGGTGGAGGAGGAGTACCTGCCGGGCCTGGACCGGGTGCTCGACGCCGTCGACCGCTCGCTGGCGTACTGAGGAGAGGGCGTTGACGACGATGACGACGACACTGCGCGAGTTCAAGATGCCCGACGTGGGCGAGGGACTCACCGAGGCCGAGATCCTCAAGTGGTACGTACAGCCCGGTGACAAGGTCACCGACGGCCAGGTCGTGTGCGAGGTGGAGACCGCCAAGGCGGCCGTGGAACTGCCCATCCCCTTCGACGGGGTGGTGGCCGAGCTGCGCTTCCCCGAAGGCACCACCGTGGACGTCGGCCAGGTGATCATCGCGGTCGAGACCGGTGACGGCCCGGCCGCCCCGGCCCCGGCCGCACCCGTCGCCGAGGCCGCTCCCGCCGCCGCCCCGGCCGCCGAGGAGGCGGCCCCGGCCCGCCAGCCGGTCCTGGTCGGCTACGGCGTGGCCCAGACCTCCACCAAGCGCCGCCCCCGCAAGGCCGCGCCCGGACAGGCGGAGGCCCCCGCGGTCACCGTGCCGGCTCCCGGCCGACCGGTGGTGCCGGCCCCCGCCGCCCCCGCCCTGAACGGCAACGGCTCCGCCGCCCCGGTCACCGGGGAGCGCCCGCTCGCCAAGCCGCCGGTCCGCAAGCTCGCCAAGGACCTCGGCATCGACCTGGCCGCGGTGGTCCCCACCGGCGACGGCGGGGTCGTCACCCGGGACGACGTCCACGCGGCCGCCCAGGCGGCCTCGCAGGCCGCCGCCCCGGCCCCCGCGGTCGAGGCCCCGGCCGCGCCGGTCCCCGCCGCGGCGCCCGTGCCGGCCGCCGAGGCCGTCGCCCCGGGCGTCCGGGAGACCCGGATCCCCGTCAAGGGCGTCCGCAAGGCCACCGCGCAGGCGATGGTCGGCTCCGCCTTCACCGCCCCGCACGTCACCGAGTTCATCACCCTCGACGTGACGCGCACGATGAAGCTGGTCCAGGACCTCAAGGAGGACCCGGACCTCGCGGGCCTGCGGATCAACCCGCTGCTGCTCGTGGCGAAGGCCGTGCTCGTGGCGATCCGCCGCAACCCCGAGGTGAACGCCTCCTGGGACGAGGCGAACCAGGAGATCGTGCTCAAGCACTACGTGAACCTGGGCATCGCCGCGGCCACCCCGCGCGGCCTGATCGTCCCCAACATCAAGGACGCGCAGGCCAAGACGCTGCCCGAGCTGTCCGGGGCGCTGTCCTCGCTGGTGGCCACCGCGCGCGAGGGCAAGACCTCGCCGGCCGACATGCAGGGCGGCACGATCACCATCACCAACGTCGGCGTGTTCGGCGTCGACACCGGCACCCCGATCCTGAACCCGGGCGAGTCCGCGATCCTCGCGGTCGGCGCCATCAAGGCGCAGCCCTGGGTGCACAAGGGCAAGGTGAAGGCCCGTCAGGTCACCACCCTGGCGCTGTCCTTCGACCACCGTCTGATCGACGGCGAGCTGGGCTCGAAGTTCCTCGCGGACATCGCGGGGGTCCTGGAGCACCCGAAGCGCCTCATCAGCTGGGCGTGACCGGCGCGGAAGCGCCGTGACGGAAGGGCCCCCGCCGGTTCGGCGGGGGCCCTTCCCCGTGCCCGGAAACGCGTTGCGGTCCGCCCGCCCGCTGTGTCGATCATGGTCCTGACGGATCCGGCACCGGCCGGACCGCCCCGCGCCCCGGAGGCCGCATGCTGTTCTGCCCCCTCGACCCCGCCGACCCCACCGATGTGGACCGCGCCGCCGCCTTCCCGGCGGACGGGCCGGTGCCCGGGATCGGCGCCGACCGCTTCCGCGCGGACCTCGTCGCCCACCGGTACCGCCCGGAGTGGACCTGGGTGGCCGAGGACGCGGAGGGGCGGCTCCTCGCCCGCGCCCTCTGGTGGGGCGGGCCGGAGGACCGGCTCCCGAGGGTCCTGGACTGCCTCGGAGTGGCCGAGGGGGTCCGGGACCCCGAGGGCGTGGCCACGGGCCTCCTGGAGGCCGCCCACGCCGTCCACCGGGCCGCCGGAGCGGACCGGCCGCCCCTCTACAACCTGCTCGGGCTCCCCGCGGACTGGCGGGAGCGCCCGGAGACCGCCGCCGGGGTGGCCTGGCGGCGCGCCGCGGCCCGGCGGGTCGGGCTCACCGACGAGGTCGAGCGGCTGCGGCTGGAGCGCCCCGCCGGGGCGCCGCTGCCGCCCGCGCCCGCCCGGCTGAGCTTCCGGGAGGCGTCGGACGAGGAGTTCCTGGCCGTCTTCAAGCGGCTGGCGGTGGGCACCCTGGACGTGCGCACCCGGCGGGAACTGGCCGTCGAGGGCGCCGACGCACAGGCCCGCGCGGACATGCGGTTCTACCTGGAGGCCCCGGGGGAGCGCTCCTGGTGGCGGCTGGCCCACCTGCCCGACGGCACCCTCGCCGGTCTGGCGGTCCCCTCCCGGACCCCGTACCACCGCAACGTCGGCTACCTGGGCGTGCTCCCGGAGCTGCGCGGACAGGGCCTCATCGACGAGGTGCTGGCCTGGATCACCCGCTTCCACGCGGCGGCGGAGGACGGGCCCCTCACGGCCACCACCGACACCGTCAACACCCCCATGGCGGCGGCCTTCGCGCGCGGGGGCTACGCGGTGTCGGAGATTCGACTGATCATGGAACCGGCGCCCTTCTGAGATCACCCCGGGGTGTTACGGTGCCGGGGCCTGAGCGAGGCGTCCGAGGCGTCGGAGGAGGGTGGTCAGCGTGGCCCTGGTACGGGAACTGGCACGGAGACTCACGGCGGACGGGGCCCGGGAACGGGAACGGGCCGCCGACCAGGCCGGGGACCGCCCCGCCCGGCACAGCCCCGAGGACGGCCGCCTGCTGGTCCGGGTCCTCGCCGAGGCCGCCGCCCGGGAACCGGACCACGCCGCGCTGGAGTCCCAGCTCCACGCCCTGCTCCAGCTGGTGTCCTTCGCGGACGCCGCCTCCCTGGCCCCGCTGCGCGCCATCGACGCCGAGGCACTGCCGGGCGCCCTCCCCGAGTACCTGACGGACCTGCTCGCGGAGGACTGAGCCGCCCGCCCCCCCAAGGGGCTCCCGGAGGGCCCGGGAACGGCCGGAGGGGCCCGTACGCGCCGTGGACGGCGGTGCGGGCCCCTCCGGTTCGGACGGGGACCGGGATCAGTCCTGGACGTCCTTTATCGGCTTGAGCGGCATCTTGTACTGGGTCCCGAAGGTCCAGTTCATGAGCTTTATCGAGTCGGTGTAGCGGTTCTCGTCGCGCAGCAGGACCCCGATGACGGTCTTGCCGTTGCGGGTGGCCGCGAAGACCAGGCACTTGCCCGCGGGGGTGTTGGTGCCGGTCTTGACCCCGATGGCGCCGGGGAAGGCGTAGCCGGGCTCCACGTCCGTCTTCGGACGGATCAGGAGGTTGGAGTTCTTCCAGGTGTACCAGCGCGTCTTGCCGTTGGAGGCGGTCGCGGTGGCCTTGGCGTACGGGTTCTTCACGATGGACGCGAAGGTGGTGTTCTTCAGCGCGGCCTGCGTGAGCTTGGCCAGGTCGCGCGGGGTGGTCCAGTTGTTGTTCGTCGGCGAGTTGCCGTCGAAGGTGTCGAACTTGGTGTTCGTCAGCTTCAGTGCCTTGGCCTTGGCGTTCATCTTGGCGATGAAGTCGGCCTTGCGCGCGGTGAGGGTGGTGCCCTTGCCGTAGGCGTCGGCCAGCGCGACGGCGGCGTCGCAGCCGGAGGGCGCGAGCATGGCGTTCAGCATGCCGCCGGTCGTCAGCTTGTCGCCGACGAAGAGGTACGCGGAGCTGCCGGAGACCGAGCGGACGTAGTCCGGGTAGGCCTGCTTGACCGTGAGCTTGCGGTTCAGGTCCACGCCGGGCGTGGACAGGACCACGAGCGCGGTCATGATCTTCGTGGTGCTGGCCATGGGCCGCTTGGTGTCGGCGGCCTTGCTGAAGAGCGTGGCGCCGGTGGCGCCGTTCATCATGAAGGCGCCGGAGGCGGTCACGGTCGGCGTGGCGGCCTGGGCGGGCGTCGCCAGGACGGTGCCGGCCAGGACCGCGCCCGCCGTCAGCGAGACGGCGGCGGCCCGGCGGCGCACGTGCATGCGGCTGAGTATCAAGATCGTCCCCGAGATCAGTGGCACCCCATCATGGGTGAGGTGAGGGACCGCCTGCGGTGCGGGCCCTTGATCAGGAGACGCTCACCGTGTGTGGATGGATGCGGGCGGGGTGTCATTCTTGACCATTCCGCAACCTTCCGCGTCCGATCAGTCGCTTCTGCAGGGATTCGAGCGGTCCGAATTGATGCCGTTTCAGCCAGAAAGATGAACTGATGGCCAGAATCAGGCAGATGGTGAGCCAGAGCCCCATCACCCACCACGGATCCTCGTTGCCGAAGCGGGCGGCGAGGCCCAGCCCGATGCCGTAACAGGCCAGCATGGCCAGCAGGTTCTGGAGCACGTAGCAGGACAGGGCGGTGCGGCCCACCGCCGTCAGGGCCCGGGTGAGCGGGCCGGGGCGGCGCACCCGGTCCAGCACCCAGCCGGTCAGTCCCAGGTAGCCCAGGGCCACCAGCGGGGCGGCGCCGTACCGTCCGGCGGCGAAGAACGCGCTCCCGCCCAGGGTGCAGGCGGCGTTCAGCGGCAGGCCGAGCCCGAGCCCCCAGACCAACAGGCGGCCGCGGATCCGGCGGCCCCGCTCGTCGTCGGCGAAGGCCCCGGCCCGGAACAGGCGGACGCCCAGCAGGAAGAGGAAGAGCAGCAGGCCGAAGGAGAACACGGCCTCCATGCGCAGGGCGAGGGCGTTCTCCAGCCGGAAGCGCACCTGTTCGACGTACGAGCCGTGGGCGTACAGCTCCACCACCCGCTCCGAGGGCCCTCCGTCGTCCCCGTCCGGGCCGACGAGCAGCAACAGGGTCAGCGCCGCGACCAGCGCCAGGTGCACCCCCAGGGCGGCCCACATGACCCGGTCGCGGACCCGTTCGGACCGGACCAGCAGCCGGGCGGCCACCAGGGCCGTGACCGCGTACCCCATCAGCACGTCCCAGGCGAAGACGAGCGCGAAGTGCAGGGTGCCCTCGGCGAGCAGGAACAGGGCCCGCGGCCGGTAGCTGCCGGGCCAGGGCCGGCCGCGCCGGGCCGCGGCCCCGTACTGGATGGCCAGGCCGGCGCCGAAGAGGATCGTCAGCAGGGACAGGAACTTGCCGTCCGCGAGGAAGCGGAAGACCGTCGCCGGGAGGCCCGCGCCCTCCGTGGAGAATCCGCTCAGCACCCCCCACTCGGCGCCCGGCCCGGCGAACACCCAGATGTTGGTCATCAGGGTGCCGAGGATGGCCGTTCCGCGCAGGACGTCCAGCAGGGGCAGACGGGCGGGCCGCCGCGGTCCGGCCGGCGGGGTCGCGACGGCGGTGTCGGGGGTCGTGACGGCGGTGTCGGGTTCGGTCGAGGAGGGCGGGCCGGAGGTCGCCGGCAGGGGATTCGCCATGGATCCAGGCTCCCGGCCGGGTCCGCCGGACTCGTCCTGCCGTCGGAGGAAAGCCCGGTACATCCTTCGGCGCACCGGCTTCCGGCCGACCGGAACCGGCCGGCGGCGGGACGCCGCGGGGGCGGCTGCGGTTTGTCGTCGGGTCGTCGGGTCGTCGGGTCGTCGGGTCCTCATCGGGTCCCGGTCGGTCGTCGGGGCGTCGTCGGCTCCTCGTCGGGGGTGGGCCGTCCGCATGCCGGGACGGGTCTCCGGCTTGCGTCCCTGTTGTATCTATGATGTGCGCATGGCTTCCCCGGACACCGCTCCCGCCCACCCGCCGACCAAGCAGCCGCCCGCGGCCGACCGGGTCTACCGGCACGTGAAGGAGGGCGTCCTGGAGCGCCGCTACGAGGGCGGCAGCCTCCTCACCGAGGGGGAGCTGGCGGAGGCCGTCGGGGTCTCCCGCACCCCGGTCCGCGAGGCCCTGCTCCGGCTGGAGACGGAGGGCCTGCTCCGGCTCTACCCGAAGAAGGGCGCCCTGGTCCTGCCCGTCTCCGCCCAGGAGATCGCCGACGTGGTCGAGACCCGGCGGCTGGTGGAGGAGTACACCGTCCGGCGCGCCGTACCGGCCGCGCCCGCCCTGCTGGACCGACTGGCCGACCTGCTGGAGGCCCAGCGCGGCCACGCCGAGGCCGGGGACCTGGCCGCCTTCGCGGTGGCCGACCGCTGCTTCCACGCCGAGATCGTCCGCGCCGCCGGGAACGAGATCCTCTCCCGCCTCTACGACCAGCTCCGCGACCGACAGCTTCGGATGGGCGTGGCGGTGATGCACATGCACCCCGGCCGGATGGACCGCAACCTCGCCGAGCACACCGAGATCCACGAGGCCCTGCGCGCGGGGGACGCGGACCGGGCGGCCGCCGCCGTCCTCGGCCACCTCGGCCGGGTGGAACTGCTCGTGCGCGGCGGCGGTGAGCCCCGGTGAGCTCCCCCGCCCCCCTCCCCGTGTCCTCGGCCCCGGCCGCCGAGGGTGCCCCCGCGACGGGCGCGCCCGGGACCGAACCGCCCGGCGGGCGGCGGGCCGTGGCCGTCTGGTCCATCGGGGTCGCCGTCTACTTCGTGGCCGTCATCTTCCGCACCAGCCTCGGCGTCGCCGGGCTGGACGCGGCGGACCGCTTCCACGTCAACGCCTCCGCCCTGTCCGCCTTCTCGCTGCTCCAACTCCTGGTGTACGCGGGCATGCAGATACCCGTGGGCCTGATGGTGGACCGGCTCGGCACCAAGAAGGTCCTCACCCTCGGAGCCGTCCTGTTCACCGCCGGACAGCTCGGCTTCGCCCTCTCCCCCTCCTACGGGATGGCCCTGGCGGCCCGCGCCCTGCTCGGCTGCGGGGACGCCATGACCTTCATCTCCGTCCTGCGGCTCGGCACCCGCTGGTTCCCGGTCCGGCAGGCCCCGCTGATGGCCCAGCTGGCCGGGCTCGTGGGCATGGCCGGCAACCTCGTCTCCACCCTCGTCCTCGCGCCCGTGCTGCACGGGGTCGGCTGGGTGCCCGCCTTCGCGGGCAGCTCGGTGGCCGGACTGGTGGTCCTGATCCCCCTGCTGCTCTTCCTGCGCGACCACCCGGAGGGGCAGGCCCCCGAGCCCGTCCGCTCGGCCGGGGCGGCCTTCGTGCGCGGCCAGATCGCCCGCTCCTGGCGGGAGCCGGGCACCCGGCTCGGGCTGTGGGTGCACTTCACCACCCAGTTCCCGGCCATGGTCTTCCTGCTGTTGTGGGGGATGCCCTTCCTGGTCGAGGACCAGGGGCTGTCCCGGGAGACCGCCGGCGGACTGCTGACCCTGGTGGTCGCCGCGAACATGGTCTTCGGCCTGGTCTACGGGCAGCTGGTCGGCCGCCGGCAGAGCGCCCGGATCCCGCTCGCCCTGGGGACCGTCGGGGTCACCGCCGCCCTGTGGGCGTCCGTCCTGGCCTATCCGGGGGACCGCGCGCCGATGTGGCTCCTGGTGGTCCTCTGCACGGTGCTGGGCACCTGCGGACCGGCCTCGATGATCGGCTTCGACTTCGCGCGGCCCGCGAACCCGGCCGAACGGCAGGGCACCGCCTCCGGGATCACCAACATGGGCGGCTTCATCGCCTCGATGACGACCCTGCTGGCCGTCGGCCTCCTGCTCGACGCGACCGGGGACAACTACCGGATCGCCTTCTCCGCGGTCTTCGTCCTGGAAGCCCTCGGGCTCACCCAGATCCTCCGGCTCCGCCCGCACGCCCTGCGCCGCGAACGCGAGCGGGAGCACGCGCGCACGGCCGCCGGTGCCCCGCTGCCCGGGCAGCGGGCCGGGGAGACCGCCGCCGTGCCCGCCACGGGCTGACCGCCGGCGGGGCGACCGGCATGTTTCACGTGAAACATGCCGCTGCCCGCTGCCCGCTGCCCGCTGCCCGCCGCTTCCGGTCCGACCCGGCCCCGACCCGCCCCGGCGTCAGGGGGTGACGGCGAACTCCCGGAGGATCGCTTCCGCCAGCTCCTGGTCGCCCTCCACCTTGAGCCGGTCGCCCACGTGGCGCGGGCGCACCCGCCCGGCGGCCAGCCCGATGTAGGTCTCCCAGTCCGTGGCCAGGGTGACCGCCGGGCCCAGCGAGGGGGTGCCGTCTATCGAGCCGCGGCCCGAGGCGTCCACCCGTACCGTCCGCAGGAACTCCACCGGCCCGTGCACGTCCACCACCACGGCCGTGCCCGCGGGGGCCCCGGCCTTCTTCGCCACGATCTTCGGGAGGGCGGCCAGGAACAGGTCCCGGGTCACGTAGGCGCCGGGGGAGTCCAGGTTCCCCGGGGTCCGCAGCGCCGTCCGCAGGTCCTGTTCGTGCAGCCACAGGTCGAAGGCGCGCAGCCGGAGCGCCGTCTCCAGCGTGACCGCCTCGCCGTAGGGGCCCCGCCCCACCTCGCTCTGCGGGTCCCGCTTCTCGTTGCGCAGCTGGCGCGAGCGCCGGATCACCGTGTACTCCAGCTCCGCCGTCATCTCCGGGGAGGTGTGGTGACGGCGCACGTCCACCTGCACCTCCATGTACCGGCTGGGCTCGTCCACCACGTGGCGCAGGTCCCGCGGCAGGCTGTGGATGGGCCGCGGATCGCCGAGCTGCTCGCACTCCAGGCCGATCACGTGGGAGACCACGTCGCGCACCGACCAGCCGGGGCAGGGGGTCGGCCGGTTCCAGTCGCTTTCGGCCAGCGGGCGGACGAGCTCGGATATCGCCTCGATGGCGTGGGTCCACGCGTCGGCGTAGGTCTGGAGGCTGGGATGGACGGTCACGGGACCCCTCGTGCTGCTGGTCAGTGGCGAGTTGAGCTCGTAGCGGAGTGGGAGGCTTGATTCACAAAGTTACGCTGCCCGGGAACACCCCGGCAGTGCTTTCGTGTGACGATCGTAGGCCCCGAGTTGACGGCCTTTCCGGCCAGGACGGTGGTACCGTGCGCGCTTCTCTGATCCAAATCGACGTGAACGAGGGCGAGTCGGCCGCGGACCGGCGGACCAGGGCCGCGGCCCTGGTCCGGGAGCAGCGCGGGTCGGGACTGGTGCTGCTGCCCGAGCTGTGGACCGTGGGCGCTTTCGCCTACGAGCGGTTCGAGGCGGAGGCGGAGGAACTGCGGGGGCCGACGCACGCCGTGATGGCGGAGGCCGCCCGGGACGCGGGGGTCTGGCTGCACGCGGGGTCCATCGTGGAGCGCGGCGCGGACGGGACCCTGTACAACACGAGCCTGGTCTACGCCCCCGACGGCTCGTCCGCCGCCACCTACCGCAAGATCCACCGCTTCGGCTTCGACAGCGGCGAGGCCGTGATGATGGGCCGGGGCGACGAGCTGCGGACCGTGGAGATCCCCGTCCCGGCCGAGGACCCCAAGCCCGGTGGGGCCCCGGCGGAACCGGCCGTGGCCCGTCCCTTCGTGCTGGGCCTGTCCACCTGCTACGACCTGCGCTTCCCCGAGCTGTACCGGGGGCTGGTCGACGCCGGCGCCACCGTGCTCGCGGTCTCGGCGGGCTGGCCGGAGCGCCGGCTCGGCCACTGGACCCTGCTGGCCCGGGCCCGTGCCGTGGAGAACCAGTCCTACGTGCTCGCCGTCGCCACCGCGGGGAGTCACGCCGGGGTGGCCATGTCCGGGCACAGCCAGGTCGTGGACCCCTGGGGCGAGGTCCTGGCGGAGGCGGGGTCCGGGGAGGAGGTGCTGCGGGTGGAGCTGGACCCGGCCAAGGTGCCGGACACCCGCGAGCAGTTCCCCGCCCTGAAGGACCGGCTGCTCGGCCTGCCCGTGCCGCCGCGCCCCTGACCCGTACCCCGCGCTCCCCCGGCTCCCTCCGCCCCTTCGGCTCCCTGCGCCCTCCCCGCGCCGCCCGCCCGTTCGGTCCCGGGGGCCCGCGCCGTCCGTGGCGCGGGCCCTCATCCGGCCTCCCGGTCCTTCTCCGCCATCCTGATCACGCAGACCGCCACCGTGAGGAACAGCGCCGGGTCGGTCTCCTCGCGGACCAGCTCCACCGCGTAGGTCTCCCGCAGCTCGAACCACTTGCGGGAGACGTGCGCCAGCAGCTCCCCGTCGTAGGCGATGGTGAACTCCCGGTCGAGGATCCGGCCGCTGACGTCCAGTTCGGTGCCGTCCACCAGGGTCACCAGGAAGTGGTTGCGCAGCAGGGAGAGCCGTTTGCGGCGCACCACGGCCAGCCGTCGGCCGTCCCGTTCCAGGGTCATCGAGTCGCGCAGGCTGAGCACCTTCTCCCGGACGGTGATCAGGATCCGTCCCTCAGGGTCCTTGAGCTCGAAGGTGTCGCGCAGTCGGAGGGCCTTGCCGTCGACGAGGAAGGCGTACCGGCCGTCCTCGTCCTCGATGCGGCTGTCGTCTCCGAGGGCCAGGATCTTGTCCCGGACGAGGTATTTCATACCCCCCACGCTTCCCGGGTTAGCGTGGCCCCATGTCACGTCTGCTGCTCGTCACCGACCTCGCCTACCCGGCCCGCGGCCGGCGCTACTGCGACGAGGACATCTTCCTCTCCTCCCGGCTGCGCGAGGAGTTCGACCTGGCGCTGTGCCACCCGAGGGAGGCCGCGGCCCTGGCCGACGGCTTCGACGCGCTGCTGGTCCGCAACAGCGGCCCCGTCCTGCACTACCAGGAGGCGTACGACGCCTTCCGGAGCCGGGCCCTGGAGCGCGGCACCCGCGTCTACAACCCGCTGACCGGTCGCGGGGACATGGCGGGCAAGCAGTACCTGCTCGACCTCACCGCCGCCGGACACCCGGTCATCCCCACCGTGGACCGGGTCGAGGACCTCCCCCTGTTGCCCGAGGCCCCCGCCTACGCGGTCAAGCCCCGGCAGGGCGCCGACTCGGTGGGCCTCGCCTTCCTGCCCGCGGAGGAGCTGCCCGCCGCGGTCGCCGCGGGCGGGATGCTGGTGCAGCCGCGCGTGGACTTCGCGTACGAGGTCTCCTTCTACTTCGTGGACCGGGACTTCCAGTACGCCCTGTACGCTCCCGACCCGACCCGCCGCTGGGAGCTGGAGCCCTACCCGGCCACCGCCGAGGACCTGGCCTTCGCCCGCCTCTTCATCGACTGGAACACCCTGGAGTGCGGGATCCAGCGGGTGGACGCCTGCCGCGCCCCCGGCGGGGAGCTGCTGCTCGTGGAGCTGGAGGACCTCAACCCGTACCTCTCGCTGGACCTGCTCCCGGAGCCCGTCCGCGACGCCTTCGTCGACGCCCTCACCGCCTCCCTGCACCGCTTCGTGTCCTGAAACGCGCGGCCGCCCGCCCCCGACGACCCGGGACGGGCGGTGCGCGGTCGCGCTCGGGACCGGATCCGGGCTCAGAAGAGGTGCTTGATCCCGGTCCACTCGGTGTCGATCCGCACCGGCTTCGCGAACAGCCCGCTGCCCACCTTGCCGGTGGACGCCACGCGCATCAGCTCGCCGGCGGCGTTCACGCCCAGGACGTCGCCCTTGGCGTCCC
Organism: Streptomyces sp. NPDC097619; assembly: GCF_040302735.1. NCBI lineage: Bacteria > Bacillati > Actinomycetota > Actinomycetes > Kitasatosporales > Streptomycetaceae > Streptomyces > Streptomyces sp. NPDC097619. The sequence goes on from NZ_JBEOSD010000159.1 coordinate 15,462, forward strand.
CGGTCAGGTCCCCCGTGGTGACCAGCCGCTCGTACACCTGCCAGCCCGTGCCCACCTGCACCCGGGTCCCCAGGGGCGCGGTCGCCTTGCCGGTGCCGGGGAAGAGGAAGACCTTCCCCGTCCGGTCCCGGGCCAGCAGGTCCGGGCGGCCGTCCCCGCTGTAGTCCCCCGAGCCGAACAGGGCGTCGTAGCCCTGCCAGCCGGTGCCGACCTTGACCCGGGTGCCCAGGGAGCTCTCGAAGGCCCCGTCGCCGGGGTACAGCCACAGGGTGCCGGAGCGGTCCCGGGCCAGCAGGTCGCCCTTGCCGTCACCGGTCAGGTCCCCGGGGCCGACGGTCACGTCGTGGTTCCAGGAGGTGCTCGCCACCCGGTCGTTGATCGTCAGCTTCTTGCCCTGTACGAGGAGGACGCTCGCGTGGTCCCGGTTGTGCATGGCGGTGGCGTACCCCCACGTCGTACCGGTGCCGGGGTCGGCCCCGCCCAGTGAGGAGCCCTCCAGGGTGCCGTTGTAGAGGTTGATGTGCTTGTACCACTGGTCGTCCGTGGTGACGGCGAGCAGCTCGGCGCGTCCGTACAGGTGCGTGGTGCCCGCCCCGGCGAGGAACTGCGCGTAGTACCAGCCGCTGCCGAAGTGGACCGGGGCCGCGAACTTCCCGCCGCCCGTGGACAGGTAGTGGACCAGCTTGCCGTCGGGCTTGCGGGCCAGCAGGTCCCCGCGGCCGTCGTCGTTCATGTCGTCGGCGCCGATGATCTGGTTGTACGCGTTCCAGCCCTTGCCGATCTTCACGCGGGGCTTGAAGGGCGCGCCGGCCGAACCGGTGCCCTTGTAGAACCACAGCACCCCGTCCAGGGAGCGGGCCACGAGATCGCCGATGGTGTCGCCGTCCGCGTCGTTGACCGTGACCACCTGGTCGTAGATCCCCCAGCCGGATCCCACCTTCACGCGGCCGGCGAAGGGGGCCGTGGAGATCTTCCCGGTGCCCTTGTAGAGGTACAGCTCCCCGGAGTGGGTCCGCGCCAGCAGGTCGGGCCGGCCGTCCCGGGTGAGGTCCCCGGCGCCCATCACGCGGTTGTAGACCTGCCAGCCGCGCCCGGTCCAGCGGGGCCGGGTGGTCCGGTCGAGCAGGGCCGTGTAGACGGTCAGCCGGCCGTCCGAGGAGACCGTGGCGATGTCGGTGAGCTCCTCACCGCCGAGGTCCCCGGTCGGGACCACGTCCACGAAGGTCTCCTCGGGGTCCGCCCGGTCGATGGCGTACCAGGATCCGGACTGCCCCGAGCTGGTCAGGTACACGATGTGGTCGTGCCGGTAGCCCTGCTCGAAGATCTCGCTGTAGCCGTCGTAGTCGAGGTCCAGGCGGGGCTTCGCGCGCGCGGCGGCGGCCGTGGCCGTCGGGGCCCGCGGGATCCGCGCCTCGATGCGCGGCCGTCCGGCGCCCGGCCCGGCCGGTCCCACGCGTCCGGTGAGTCCGGGCGGTCCGTCCGTCCCGAGGGCCTTCGGCCATTCCACGGAGGGGCCGCCCCGCCCCGGCCCACCGGCGGCCTTCGGCCATTCCACCCCCGGCCCGGACCCCGGGGCCGCCGCCCCCGCCGCCGTCCCCGTCGACACGGTCGCGGCGAGCGCGAGCGCCGTGCCCCCCGCGATGAGCCCCGCCTGCCTGAGCTGTCTCACGAACAAGGTCCCCCCTCGGGACGATTCCCCTGTGCCGTGCCCGTCAACGTACCCGCGCGGCCCCCCGCGGGACGCCTCACTTTGAGGCCAACTTCCTTACGACTCAACCAAGTTGAACCAAAGCCGGAATCCGGCCGCCCCCTGCCCGCCCCGCGCCCCCGTCCGGTGCGCGATCCCGGCCCCGCCGCTCCGACACACGCCCGTGACCGGGCGTTCGTGACCGGGTGGCACCCTTGACGCATGAACGATCCCGCCCCGGCGCCCACCCCCGCGCCCGCGCCCCGCCGTGCCCGTGTCCGTGCTCCCGAACTGATCGGCAAGGGGGGCTGGCTCAACACCGGTGGGGAGGATCTGACCCTCACCGGCCTGCGCGGCAAGATCGTGATCTTGGATTTCTGGACCTTCTGCTGCATCAACTGCCTGCACGTCCTCGACGAGCTGCGCGAGCTGGAGGAACAGCACCGGGACACCGTCGTGGTCATCGGGGTGCACTCGCCGAAGTTCGTGCACGAGGCCGAGCACGCCGCCGTCGTCGACGCCGTCGAGCGGTACGAGGTGCACCACCCCGTCCTCGACGACCCCGAGCTCGCCACCTGGAAGCAGTACGCGGTCCGGGCCTGGCCCACCCTGGTCGTGATCGACCCCGAGGGCTACGTCGTGGCCCAGCACGCCGGCGAGGGCCACGCCCACGCCATCGAGCGGCTGGTGACCGAGCTGGAGGCCGAGCACGCGGCCAAGGGCACCCTGCGGCGCGGGGACGGCCCGTACGTGGCCCCCGAGCCGGTGGCCGGTCACCTCCGCTTCCCGGGCAAGGCCCTCCGGCTGCCCGACGGCGGCCTGCTCGTCTCCGACTCCACCCGCCACCAGCTGGTGGAGCTGGCCGCCGACGCCGAGACCGTGGTCCGCCGCATCGGCTCCGGCAAGCGCGGGTTCACCCCGGACTCCCTCAGCGAACCGCAGGGCCTGGCCCTGCTGCCCGACGGCTCGGTGATCGTCGCCGACACCGTCAACCACGCCCTGCGCCGCCTCGACCTCGCCACCGGCGAGCTCACCACCGTCGCCGGCACCGGCCGCCAGTGGTGGCAGGGCTCTCCCACCTCGGGCCCGGCCCTGGAGGTCGCCCTGTCCTCGCCCTGGGACGTGGCCTGGTGGGACGGGCTCGTGTGGATCGCCATGGCGGGCGTCCACCAGCTGTGGACCTACGACCCGGAGAGCGGCACCGTCGGGGTCGCCGCGGGCACCACCAACGAGGGACTGGTCGACGGCCCCGCCGCCGAGGCATGGTTCGCCCAGCCCTCCGGCCTCGCCGCCGCCGGCGACCGGCTCTGGATCGCCGACTCCGAGACCAGCGCCCTGCGCTACGTCACCCGCGCCGGGACCGGCACCGACGGCGAGGGCGCGACCGGCACCGGCTACGAGATCCGGACCGCCGTCGGCACCGGCCTCTTCGACTTCGGCCACCGGGACGGAGCGGCCGACCAGGCCCTCCTCCAGCACCCGCTCGGTGTCACCGCCCTGCCCGACGGCTCGGTCGCGGTCTGCGACACGTACAACCACGCCCTGCGCCGCTACGACCCGGCCACGGACGAGGTGAGCACCCTCGCCACCGACCTCCGCGAGCCCAGCGCCGCGGTGCTGGACGGCGAGGAGATCGTGGTGGTCGAGTCGGCCCGGCACCGGCTGACCCGCCTGCGGCTGCCCGAGGAGGCGGTCCGGGTGGAGGCCGTGGCCCACCGCACCCGGCGGGCCGCCACCGACGTGGCCCCCGGCACCCTGCGCCTGGACGTGGTCTTCACCGCCCCCGCCGGCCAGAAGCTGGACACCCGGTACGGGCCCTCGACCCGCCTGCTGGTCTCCGCGACCCCGCCGGAGCTGCTCGCGGAGGGCGCCGGGGCGGACACCGACCTGAGCCGGGAGCTGTGCCTCGCGGACGGGATCACGGAGGGCGTGCTGCACGTGTCGGCGATGGCCGCCTCCTGTGACGACGACCCGGCCAACGAGTACCCGGCCTGCCACGTGCACCAGCAGGACTGGGGGGTGCCGGTCCGGGTGGTGCCGGGCGGCGCGACCCGGCTGCCGCTGGTGCTGGCCGGCCTCGACGAGGCGGGCGCCACGGCCTGAGCCACGGAGCCCACGGCCTGAGGCACGGAGCCCACGGACGCCCCCGAGCCCTCGGGCGCACCGGGCACGGACGGCGGCGGGGCGCGGAACCATCGAGGTTC
>NZ_JBEOSD010000160.1:0-19239 GCF_040302735.1 Streptomyces sp. NPDC097619
ACCCGGTGCGGGGCCCCTCCGACGTCTCGCTTCTCACTTCCCGCTTCCCCGATTCCCGTGCCGGACGGACGGTCGGCTCGAAGGTCCGCGCTGCGGCGCCGGGGCGGGGAACGGGGGGTCGGGGATCAGGGGGGTCGGGGATCAGGCCGGCTTCATGCGGCCGCCCGGTGTGCCGAACCCGCGGGTCCCGCTCGTCGGTGGCGGCTGCGCGGCCGCGTCCTCCTGCGCGGTCGTGGTCGCTTCCTCTTCGTGGTGAGCGCTCCGGGATCCGAAGTTCCCGTACCCCTGGAGCTCATGCGGCCGCAGGCCGCCCGCCGGGAAGTCCACGTACTCCCGGTCCTCGCAGATCTCCGCCCGGCCGGAAACGGGCATCCTCGGTTGGCTCTCCGGGGCCGGCGGGGCGGGCTCACGATCCCGTACCCGCTGACCCAGCCAGAAGCCCAGCATCAGGAACGCCACGACGATGATGCCGACGGCCAGGAACCACACGATGTCCACGAATGTGTCCATAACATGAAAATACCCCCGAACGGCCCTGTTCACGCCTGCACCGCCGGCCCCGCCCACCCCGCCCGGAGCCTCCGGCCCCGCACCGGAAGAGGCCGAATCGAGGCGTAGCGGCGGCGCGGCCCGCGCCGTATATGTCGAAGGAGGCCGGCCACTGGACGCACCGCGCGCGAGCGCAGAGCGGGGAACCCGATGAACCGACCGTCCCGCCCGACCCCCGTCCCCCCACCCCACGGACGCCGCCACCCCCCGACCACCGCGCCCCTCGAGCCCCCCGAGCCCACCGAACCCCGCCCCACCCCCACGCGACGGGCTGCGGAGCCGGCGCCGGACGTCCCGCTCCCACCACACGGACGCAGACGCACCGCCGCCCCGTCCCCGCCGGTGCCGGTCTCGCCGGCGCCGGTCTCGGGGGCGGACGGGTCCCCGACGATCGCGTCGTGCAGGTCCGAGCACGAGTACGGAGACGGGACGGCGTACGGAAGCGGTACGGCGTACGGAGACGGGACGGCGCACGAGAGGGGGACGGCGCACGAGAACGGGCTCGATCCCGGGGCGAGCGACGGCCCTGCCACCGGCCCTCGGCCGCAGGCCGCTCCGGGCCCCTCCCACCACGCCGTCCGACGCCATTCCGACGGCCGAGCCGACCACGCCCCCCGCACCGGCCCCGAGGCCCCCCGCGACGAGCACCCCGCCCAACCCCCCGTTCGCCGCGGCCTCCGCATGCACCCGGCCCAGCACTCCCCGTCCCCGTACTCACACCCGCCCGCGCGCTCCCACCTGCGGCCGTCCCCGTCCCCGACCGCGCCCACGCCCGATTCCGGCACCCCGCCTTCCGGCGGTCACCCGCCCTCGCCGCCCTTCGCGCCGAGCGCCCAATTGCTGATCGGTACGGTGCCTCGCCCCGCACCCGCCTTCGAGGCCCGCCCGGCCCTCCGCCTCCGCATCGAACGGGCCGGCGCCACCCACGGCACCGTGCTGCTCACGCGGAGCGGATCCGGGGGAGACGGGGTCGGCAAGACCCAACTGGCCGCCGCCTGCGCCCGACAGGCCCTGGCCGCGGGCACCGGCCTGGTGGTCTGGGCCGACGCCTCCGACCCCGCCCGGGTCACGGCGGCGTACGCGCGGGCCGCCCGCCTGACCGGGGTCCCCGAGGCCACCGGCGAGGACGCAGACGCCGACGCCCGCGCCTTCCTCGACTGGCTCGCGACCACCGGCCGACGGTGGTTGATCGTCCTCGACGACATCACCGACCCGGAAGCCCTGGGCCGCTGGTGGCCGCCCGCCACCGCTGCCGGCCCGGGCCGCGCCCTCGCCACCGTCCGGCACCGCCGGAACCACCGCTCCGCCCGCGGCCGCGCCACCGTCGAGATCGGTCCCTACACCCCCGGGGAAGCGGTGTCGTACCTCCGCCGCCGCCTGACCGCCGCAGGCCGACAGGACCTCCTGGACGACCGGGTCACCGACCTCGCCGAAGCCCTCGACCGTCACCCCCTGGCGCTGTCCCAGGCCGCCGCCTACCTGCTCAACATGGACACCCCCTGCGCCGCGTACCTCACCCTCTTCCGCAGCACCCGCTCTCGCTCCCACCCGACCCCGTCTCCCCCCGACGCGCTACCCGCCACCGCCCCGCACCCGCCCCCCGACGACCGGGCCGACCGCACACCCATCCCGCCCCCCACCCCACGAGCGGGACAGCCCCCCGCCCCGGACCCCGACCGCGACCCCGACCGCGCGCCGGGGCCGGCTCCGATCGAGGCACCGACCCGCCCCGACGACGGAACCGGGCGCCCCCAGCCCGCCCCCGCCCCCGCCCCCGGGTCCACCCACAGCCACCTCCTCGAACCGGCTCCATCAGAAGCCGTCCGGACCAACCCCGCTCCGCCCCCCGACGCGGAACCCCTCGGCCGAGACGGCAGCTCCCGGTCCCGGACCACCCACCTCGTCAGCAGCCCCTCCCACCCCGCCTACGGACCGGAGCCCGCCCGCGTCCCCGCATCCGTCCTCCCCGCATCCGTCCTCCCCGCGGAAGCCGGCACCGGCATGGCTCCGACCCCGGGCGAGGTGCCCACCCACCCGGAAGGTGCCCTCCGGGGTCCCCACCAGTGCGGCAGACCCGCTCCCGCTCCCACCCCTGTCCCCGTTCCCCTCGAAGGCGTCGGCTCAGCATCGGAAGCCGTCGACCCAGACGACGCAACCCGGTCCCCCCACTCCACCCGTGTCGCCGAATCCGCCCTGCCGGAACGCCCAGGCCCCGGCCCCGACCCGGAGACGGTCCTTCCTGGGAGCCCTGCCCCTTGCTCCGGGCCGGGCCCTCGGCCCCGGCCAGGTCCGGCTCCCGCCCCCGTCTCGATTGCCGCCCCCGTGAACGGGCCGACCGTCCACAGAGCCGAGCCCGTCCGATTACCCGACTCCGGCACCTCCGAGGGCGCGGCCCCCGACCCCGGTGCCGTACCCGTCCACCCCGCCGGTGGTGGTGCCCCCAGCCCCTCCGACAGCGGGCACCCCGACCGCGGCCTTGCCCCCGCGGACCACGCGGGCCGTTCCCCCCACCCGGCCGGTGGTGGTACCCCCGCCCCCTCCGACAGCGGGCACCCCGTCCGCGGCCTTGTCCCCGGGCCCGCCCCCGTGCGCCCCGCGCCCCATTCCGTACAGCGTGCCACCCACCCCCCTCGCCCGACGCGTCACCAAGCCGGCAGCCCGTCGGCCCCGCCCACCACCACGCCGAACGGCTTGGCCACGGCCCCCGTACTCCCCGCCCGTGGGGCCGCGCAACCGCCGAGCCACACCCCTGCCGCCGCGCCACCCTCCCCCGCACCCGCTGCCGGAACCCCGCCCCCCGACCGGGCTTCCACCCCACTACCCGCCTCTGCTCCTTCCGTTCCCCCGCACCCCATTGACCCGGCCTTCGCCCCCACACCCCCCCACCCCGATCACCTCACCCCGAGCCACGCCCACGCCCACCCCCACGCCGAACCTCCCGCCACCAGCCCGCCCCCCTCCACCACACCCTCGCCCGCCTCGCCCGCCGCACCCACTCGGCCCGCCCCGTCCCCGCCCTCCACACCGCTCACGGCCCCCACAGCCCCCACGCCCCCCACAGCCCTCCCCCCACCCGCCCGCACCACCCACCTCCTCTGCCTCGCCGCCGCACAGGACTGCGACCCGGTGGGGTTGGCGGCGCCCGCCCTCCGGCTCGCCGCCGCGCTCGGCCCGGGCGCCCACCCGGCCGTCCTCTGGACCGGCGCGGCCTTCACCCGCCACCTCGGCGACGCGACCGGGGGAGAGGTGGATCCGGGGCAGGCCCGGGACGCCGTACGCCTCCTGCACCGCTACGGCCTGCTCGGCGAGGACCCGCAGCCGGACGGCCCGTCCCTCGTCCGGGTCCACGCCCGGACCGTCCGCGTGGCCCGGCTCAAGGCCCGTCCCACCGCGCGCGTCCTCCGGGCGGCGGCGGACGCACTCCACGAGCACTGGCCCGAGACGGACCACACGGACCCGGAGCTGGCCCTCGTCCTCGCTTCCCGCACCCGCCTGCTCGCCGCCGACCCCTCCGAAGCCCTGTGGAGTCCCGCCCCGCACCCGGTTCTGGCCCGCGCGGGCCACTGCCTGAACGCCCTCGGCCTGCACCGGGCCGCGGCCTTCCACTGGCAGCACCTGGCACGCCGCACCGAGGACGCCAACGGCCCCGACCATCCCGCCACGCTCGCCCACCGCACCGGCCTGGCCACCGCCTACGCCCTCGCCGGCTACCGCGCCGAAGCCCTCGAACTCAAGGAACGACTCGTCGCGGACCACGCCCGCCTCGCCGGCCCGGAGGCCCCGGCCACCCTGTCCGCCCGCATCCGCCTGGCCGGCTCGTACCTGGACCTCAACCGCTTCTCCGAAGCGGCGGCCCTCCTGGAGGAAGTGGTGGCGGCCGCGGAACGGACCCACGGCCCCGCCCACCCCGAAACCCTGGGCGCCCGCGCCCACTTGGCCGGTGCCCTGACCGCCGCCGGCCGCACGGAGGAAGCGTTGGTACTGGAGGAGGAGAACCTCGACGCGTACGACCACCTCCTCGGCCGCGACCACCCCGACACGCTCACCTGCGCGGCCAACCTGGGGATCGCCTACTGGACGGCCGGCCGCTACCCCGAGGCCCTCGCCCTCCAGGAACGCGCCGGCGCCGACCACCTCAGGCTCCTGGGCCCCGACCACCCCGACACCCTGGTCTCCCTCGCGAACCTCGCCGTCACCCTGCGCGCCCTGGGCCGCGAGGAAGAGGCCCGAGCCCGGTACGCGACCGTCACCGCGGCCCTGGAACGCGTCCTCGGCCCCGACCACCCCCGCACCCGACACGCCCGCACCTACCTCACGCACTGGCCCCCACCCCCCACCCGCCGCCGACGCCGCCGCCCCTGAGCACCGAGCTCTTCCCGCCGAAAGATCCGCTCAGGCACGCGCCACGGGCGACCACCACCCCCCGGGGCCGAGCTCCGTCCCGAGCCAGCACCCTGGGCTCGGCCCGTCACGTCCGCCACGCCCGGCCGCCGAGTCCGACACGGGGCCGGCGGTACCTCGCCCGCCACACGCCCACCACTGCCCGAGAACGCAGCGGAGCGGCCCGGAGTGGACCGGCCATCCGACCTCCGCCGCCGCGGCCCGCGGCCCGCGGTCGGTGCCCGGTGGCCCGGAGCCGCCTTCGCCCCCCGGACCTCCGCAAGAACCCGCTCCAGGTCGATCCAGGTCGCTCCAGGTCACTTCAGGCACTGTCAGGTACTCCATGAGAAGGACGCGCCTCCGACAGCCGACCGCCGCCGGGAGACGCTCCACCCACCAGCGCCCGGCCGCCGAGTCCGACTCCGGCCCGAGCAGCAGCCGCGCCCGCATCGGGCGCCGCCACCGTGAAACGGGCCCCACCCCTCGGCCGCCGAGCTCGCCGGCCCGCCTCCCTGCCCACTCATGCGCCAGCCCGGACCCCAGCCGCGATCACACCCCACCCCACCCCACCCCACCCCAGCCCAGCCTCAGCCCACCCCTGACGACGCCCGCGACCCTCACGGTCCCGAATCCCGCCACGGCACGCAGCCCTCGGGCCCCAAGCCGGCCCCTCCCTCCGGGCCCCTCCCTCCGGGCCCCTCCCTCAGGGCCCGTCCCCCCGGGCCCCTCCCCCCGGGCCCACCCCACCCCCGGGCCGCGCCGCGACCTCGCTACTCCACGTCCCCAGCCGTCAGCGTGCTCAGGATCTCCGCGCAGATGGCCATCGCCGTCTCGGCGGGAGTCCGTGCCCCCAGGTCCAGCCCGATCGGCCCGTGCACGCGGCTCACCTGCTCCTCGGTCACCCCGGTCCCGAGCAGGCCGTCCCGACGCCGAGCCTGCGTCTTGCGGGAACCGAGCGCGCCCACGTACGGCACCCCACCGGTCAACGCACCCCGCAGCACCGGTACGTCGAACGACGGATCATGGCTGAGCATCACCAGGCACTCGGATCCCCGCCCGGCACCCAGCAGCCCGCTCGCCTCCGCCCCGTCCACCGTCGTGACCGCAGACCACCCCAGCAGCCGCGCCTGCGCCGTGATCAACTCCGCCAGCTCCCCGCCGCCGCCGATCACGAGGAACGGATCCGCCGGCAGCGCCTCGATCAGCACGAGCCCGGTATCCGCCTCCCCGCACAGCGCGTCGCGACCGGCCCGGTGGTGCCCCAACAGCTCCAGCGCCCGCCGCTCAGCCTCCGACCCGGGCTCCCGCCCCGGCCGCACCACACTGCTGGTCACCTGCCGCCCGGCCTCGTCCAGCCGCGACACCAGCGCCGCCCCGGCCCCCTCGCCCAGCAGCCGCCACCACTCCTCCGGCACCGACTCCAGCGGCTGCAACAACACCTCCGCCTGCCCACCACAGGTCAGCCCGGCCGCCTCGGCCTCCGCACCGTGCACGGACACCTCGCACACCCGCGCCGTGTCCCCGGCGGGCACCGCCGCGGCCTCGGCCACCAACTGCGCGTCGAACACCCCGCGGTACAGGCTCCCCGCGCAGCCCCCCTCGGGATCGACGAGCACGGCGCCGCCCGGCACCCGCGGCCCGAACCCCTGCTCGGTCACCGCCCGCGCCAGGAACCCCGTACGCCCCTCGGCCACCCACTCCCGCGCCGTCCCCACAAGCTCCCGCATGACGCCAGCCTTCCCGTGAACTCCACGAACTCCCTGGTCAGACCCGGCAGACACCCAGGCCGAATCCCAACCTAAGCCCGCCCCCACCCCCACCACGCGGACCTCCACCCATGTCCATCGGATCCCCCAACCCCCCTGGTCGATCCCTCCAAACCACCACCCCGCGCGCACTCCGCCCCGCCCCACCCCACGCCCCTCCGCCCGACCCACCCCCCATCGGTCGAAAAGTCCGGTGTGCGAACCCGACAGGAACAGGTAACGTCACCGCCATGTTCTTCCAGACGCCGATCTACGAGTGAGAGCGTGACGGGCCCGGCCGAAGTCCACCGACACGGCCCCGGCCCGTCCCCCACCGACGAGTCCGCAGATCACCGCACCACACGACCGGGAGAACCCGTGACCAAGAGCAAGAACATCAACAACCCCGTGGGCCAGGGCGGCGGCCAGCGCAAGCGCCAGTCCCGCACGGAGCGCCAGAACAACGGCCCGCACCGCAACCTCGACCGCCAGAGCGCGGCCGACCTCAAGGCCGAACTCCTCCGCAAGATGCGCGAGAAGACCAGCACGCCGAACGAGGCCGCCGCCGAGGACACCACCCCCCAGTCCTGACCCCCGGCACCACAAGGAAGCCCCGGACCCGCCACCCGAGTCCGGGGCTTCCCGCTGCCTCCCCACCGCGTGCCACTCCCACCACCACCAGCCCTGTCAGTCCGACCCCCTACGCTGCGACCTCCTCAGGACAACCCAACGAGAAGGCACAGCCATGGGCGGCGAAACGTGGACACAGACGGGCCCGTACCCCGACCCGGCAGCGGCCTTCCGCCAGGCCCAAGAGACGAGCCTCGCCGCCCTGGACCCCCGCTTCGGCTTCGCCGACCGCCCCCTCGAAGACCTCTGGCGCGACCCGGCCTGGCACGAGTTCATCTTCACCGGCGGCACGGCCACCGTCCTGGACTTCCCCCACACGATCGACGCGACGGACCACGACGACGGCCCGTACATGCGCCCCCTCACCGAAGCCGAGACGAGAGCCTGGTCCCCGACCGGCCGCCCCACCGAACAGGACTGGGAAGCCGCCCTCGACTCAGGCCGCCTGAACCACCCCGCCCGAGCCCAGGGCAACTGCGTGACCCTCTACTACAACGGCCACCCCACCAAAACCGCCTACTGGGGCACCACCGCCGACTGACCCCACCCCCGGGGGGCCTTCTCCACGCACCGGGCCCGACCTGCGGCGCCGGCAAGATCACCAGTCCGCGCACAGTCCACGGACCCTGCCCTACGGCTGCTCAGGGCCGCACCCGGCTGCACATACGCGAAGACCCCGGCCTCAGCGTTTCCGCTGGTGACGGGGTCTTTGGGCACTTCCTGCGAAGTGCCCCCGGCAGGATTCGAACCTGCGCACACGGCTCCGGAGGCCGTTGCTCTATCCCCTGAGCTACGGGGGCGCGTCTTCCGCGTTCCCGCGGCGACGGACAGAACACTACCAGCTTCCGGGGGGTGATCAGGAACGGGTTGCGGGGGTCGGGGAGGCGGGTCGCCCGGAGGGGGCGGAAGTGGGGAAAACCCGGACGCGGGGGCCGGGGCCCACCTACTCTCGAGTTGTGCCAGGCGTGTCGGGCCGGGTGCTTGTTGTGGACGACAACAAGGTCATCCGGCAGCTGATCAAGGTCAACCTCGAGCTGGAGGGCTTCGAGGTCGTGACCGCGAGCGATGGTGCCGAATGCCTGGACGTGATCCACGAGGTGCGGCCCGATGTGGTGACCCTCGACGTCGTCATGCCGCGGTTGGACGGCATCGGGACCGTGGCCCGGCTGAGGGCCGATCCGCGGACCAGCGGGCTGCCGGTGGCCATCGTGAGTGCCTGCACCCAGTACGAGGTCGAGAGCGGGTTCGCGGTCGGGGCGGACGCCTTTCTCTCCAAGCCCTTCGAGCCCGCCGAGCTGATCCGGATCGTGCGCCGGCTCGTCGCCGAGCGGCAGGCCCACGGCGGAGGTTCCGCTCGGGCCGAGGACCCGGACTCCGAAGGGGAACGACCCGCCCCCGCCGGTCGCGGCTGAGTTCCCCGAGTCCCCTGCCCCCCGTCGAGTCCCCTGATCTCGTCGAGTTCGGCTGCGCCACCAAGTGCGTCGGGCAGGCCGAGCCGATCGAGTGGCCGGGCTGACCGCGCTGCCCTTTCCGGGCCCCCTCGCGCGTGTGGCCGGGCCGGCTCTCGGACAGCGGGTGGCGGAGTTCGGACTTCCGGTTGGGGGGCTGAGCTGGGGTGGGAGCGTGCGGCGGACAGGGGGCGCCCACATGGCGAAACCGTTCGCGGCCGAAGGGGGGTCCTCCCCTAGTCTGGACCTGTGATCCCCGCAGACCTCTCCCGTACCGTCGTGCGCGCCGTGCGCGGCGCCGTCGCGGACGGGGAGTTGCGCGTGCGGGTGCCCGAGCGGCTCGTCGTCGAGCGGACCCGGCCCGGCGGGGTGGGGGAGTACGCCTCCGGGGTGGCGCTCCGGCTGGCCAAGGAGGCCGGGCGGCCCCCGCGCGAAGTCGCCGAGGTGTTGGCCCGGCAGCTGGCCGGTACCCCCGGGCTGGACCGGGTCGAGATCACCGGGCCGGGGTTCCTCAACTTCACGCTCGCCGCCGAGGGCCGCTCCCGACTGGTCGCCGAGGTGCTGGACCGGGGGCCGTGCTACGGGTACGCCGCCGGGGTCGAGGTGCCGCAGGCCCCGCCGCTCGCGGCCGCCGACCGGGCCGAGGTCGTCGCCTCCGCCCTCGCGCGCATCCTCCACAGCCAGGGCCACGGGCAGGCGACCACCCCCGCCGCCGAAGGCCCCGCCGCCGAAGCCCCCACCCCCACGCCCACCCCCGTGGCCCCCACCCCCCTCGCCCCGGTCGCCGCGCGGGACGGGGACGTCCGGGCCCGGTTCGGGGACGACGCCGCGCGCTGGGCCATGTTGGCCGTGCCGGCCAAGGAGACCCCGGTGTTCGGGCCCGGTCTGCTGGTCCAGGACGAGGGCAACCCCGTCTTCCTCGTGCGGTACGCGCACTCCCGGGCCCGCGCCCTCACCCGCAACGCCGCCGACCTCGGCTTCCGCTCCGACCCGGCCCTGCCGCCCGGCTCCTCGGGCTCGGACGCCTCCCTCGGCGACGGGCCGGATCCCCGCCCCCTCCTCGACGCCCTCGCCGAGTACCCGCTCGTCCTGGAGGCCGCGGCCCACCACCGGGCACCCGAGCGGGTGGTCCGGCACCTGATCGTGATCGCCGACGCGCTGCTCGACTTCCAGTACGGGGTGCTGCCCCGCGGCGGGGAGAAACCCTCGGCCGCCCACCGCTCGCGGCTGGCCCTCGTCGAGGCCGCCGGGACGGTGCTGGCCGGCGGCCTGTCCCTGCTCGGCGTCGACGCCCCCGAACTCCTGTAACGCAAAGGCAAAGAGAGACCGATGAGCCGTTCCGCGCACCCCGCAGGGCCCCGCCACGGGGACGTACTCCCCGAGAGCCACTACACCGCGCCGCCCGCCGACCTGAACGCCCTCGACGAGAAGGTCTGGTCCCGGACCGTCCGCCGCGGCGACGACGGTGTGGTCACCGTCGCCGGGATCGAAGTGACGCGACTGGCCGAGGAGTTCGGCACCCCGGCGTACTTCCTCGACGAGTCCGACTTCCGGGAGCGCTGCCGGGCCTGGGCGCACGCCTTCGGCAAGGACGCCGACGTCTACTACGCGGGGAAGGCGTTCCTGTCGAAGGCCGTGGTCCGCTGGCTGGCGGAGGAGGGGCTCAACCTCGACGTGTGCTCGGCCGGTGAGCTGACCACCGCACTGGCCGCCGGGATGCCCGCGGAGCGGATCGCCTACCACGGCAACAACAAGTCGGTCGCGGAGATCCGGCGGGCCATCGAGGCCGGGGTGGGACGGATCGTCCTCGACTCCTTCCAGGAGATCGCGCGGGTGGCGCACGCGGCCCGGGAGCTCGGCGTCCGGCAGCGGGTACAGATCCGGGTCACGGTGGGCGTGGAGGCGCACACGCACGAGTTCATCGCGACCGCGCACGAGGACCAGAAGTTCGGCATCGCGGTGGCCGACGGGCTGGCCGCCGAGGCGGTGCGCCGGGCCCTGGGCCACGACAGCCTGGAGCTCACCGGGATCCACTCGCACATCGGCTCGCAGATCTTCGACATGGCGGGCTTCGAGGTGTCGGCCCGCCGCGTGGTGCAGCTGCTGACGGCGATCCGCGACGAGCACGGGGTGGAGCTGCCGGAGATCGACCTCGGCGGCGGCCTGGGCATCGCCTACACCTCGGACGACGACCCGCGGGAGCCGCACGAGATCGCCAAGGCGCTCACCGAGATCGTCACCCGGGAGTGCGAGTCCGCGGGGCTGGCCACTCCGCGGATCTCCGTGGAGCCGGGCCGGGCCATCGTCGGCCCGACGGCGTTCACCCTCTACGAGGTCGGCACCATCAAGCCGCTGGAGGGTCTGCGGACCTATGTCAGCGTCGATGGTGGAATGTCGGACAATATCCGGACGGCTCTCTACGACGCCGAGTACAGCGTGGCGCTGGTGTCCCGGTCCTCCGAGGCCGAACCGATGCTCTCGCGCGTGGTCGGCAAGCACTGCGAGAGCGGTGACATCGTGGTGCGGGACGCGTTCCTGCCCGCCGACCTGGCCCCCGGCGACCTGCTCGCCGTCCCGGCCACCGGCGCGTACTGCAGGTCCATGGCCAGCAACTACAACCACGCCCTGCGTCCCCCGGTCGTGGCCGTCCGGGACGGGGAGGCGCGGGTCATCGTGCGGCGCGAGACGGAGGAAGATCTCCTGCGGCTCGACCTCGGATGATGAAATAGACATCTCAGTCCATGGACGAGAGGTGGAATCCTCTGTCCAGTGAGTGAGACTGGTTCCCACCCCCGGTCCGCAATTCCGCGGACCGGGGCTGAAGGTAGATCGAAAGGCGTAGGTCAATGATGCGTACGCGTCCGCTGAAGGTGGCGCTGCTGGGCTGTGGAGTGGTCGGCTCAGAGGTGGCGCGCATCATGACGACGCACGCCGACGACCTCACAGCCAGGATCGGCGCGCCCGTCGAGCTCGCCGGTGTGGCCGTCCGCCGTCCCTCCAAGATGCGCGAGGGCATCGACCCGGCGCTGGTGACCACCGACGCGACCGCGCTGGTCAAACGCGGGGACATCGACGTGGTCATCGAGGTGATCGGCGGCATCGAGCCCGCCCGTTCCCTGATCACCACCGCGTTCGAGCACGGGGCCTCGGTGGTCTCCGCGAACAAGGCCCTGCTGGCGCAGGACGGCGCCGCCCTGCACGCGGCGGCCGACCAGCACGGCAAGGACCTCTATTACGAGGCCGCCGTGGCCGGTGCGATCCCGCTGATCCGTCCGCTGCGCGAGTCCCTGGCCGGGGACAAGATCAACCGCGTGATGGGCATCGTCAACGGCACCACCAACTTCATCCTCGACAAGATGGACTCCACGGGCGCCGGTTACCAGGAGGCCCTGGACGAGGCCACCGCCCTGGGCTACGCCGAGGCCGACCCGACCGCCGACGTGGAGGCGTACGACGCCGCCGCGAAGGCCGCCATCCTGGCCGGCATCGCCTTCCACACCCGGGTCCGCCTGGACGACGTCTACCGCGAGGGCATGACCGAGGTCAGCGCCGCCGACTTCGCCTCGGCCAAGGCGATGGGATGCACGATCAAGCTCCTGGCGATCTGCGAGCGGGCGGCCGACGGGCAGTCCGTCACCGCGCGCGTCCACCCCGCCATGATTCCGCTCAGCCACCCACTGGCCTCCGTGCGCGAGGCGTACAACGCCGTCTTCGTCGAGGCCGAGGCGGCCGGGCGGCTGATGTTCTACGGTCCGGGCGCCGGCGGTTCGCCGACCGCCTCGGCCGTGCTCGGCGACCTGGTCGCCGTCTGCCGGAACAAGCTCGCCGAGGCAACGGGGCCCGGCGAGTCGGCGTACACCCAGCTGCCGGTCAGCCCCATGGGCGAGGTCGTCACCCGCTACCACATCAGCCTCGATGTGGCGGACAAGCCGGGTGTCCTCGCCCAGGTGGCCACGGTCTTCGCCGAGCACGGTGTCTCCATCGACACCGTCCGGCAGCAGGGCAAGGACGGCGAGGCGAGCCTCGTCGTCGTCACCCACCGCGCGGCCGACGCGGCCCTTTCGGGGACCGTCGAGGCGCTGCGCAAGCTGGACACCGTGCGCGGTGTCGCCAGCATCATGCGTGTCGAAGGGGAGTAAAGGACCCATGAGCAGCAATCGCACCCACCAGTGGCGGGGCATCATCGAGGAGTACCGGGACCGGCTTCCGGTCACGGCCACGACTCCGGTGGTCACGCTCCGCGAGGGTGGCACCCCGCTCGTCCCGGCCCAGGTCCTCTCCGAGCGCACGGGCTGTGAGGTGCACCTCAAGGTAGAGGGCGCGAACCCGACGGGGTCCTTCAAGGACCGCGGCATGACCATGGCGATCACCAAGGCGAAGGAAGAGGGCGCCAAGGCCGTCATCTGCGCCTCCACCGGCAACACCTCCGCCTCCGCGGCCGCTTACGCGGTCCGCGCCGGCATGGTCTCGGCGGTGCTGGTGCCCCAGGGCAAGATCGCCCTGGGCAAGATGGGCCAGGCCCTGGTGCACGGCGCGCGCATCCTCCAGGTCGACGGCAACTTCGACGACTGCCTGGACCTGGCCCGCAGCCTCTCCGAGAACTACCCGGTGGCGCTGGTCAATTCGGTGAACCCGGTGCGCATCGAGGGCCAGAAGACGGCCGCGTTCGAGATCGTGGACGCGCTCGGCGACGCCCCCGACATCCACGTCCTGCCGGTGGGCAACGCGGGCAACATCACCGCGTACTGGAAGGGCTTCAAGGAGTACAAGGCCGACGGCCTGGCGACCCGGACCCCGCGGGTGTGGGGCTTCCAGGCCTCCGGGTCTGCACCGATCGTGCGCGGTGAGGTGGTCAAGGAGCCCTCGACCATCGCCACCGCCATCCGGATCGGCAACCCGGCCTCCTGGGACTACGCGCTCGCCGCGAAGGAGGAGTCCGGCGGCTTCATCGACGAGGTGACGGACCGCCAGATCCTGGCCGCCTACCGCCTGTTGGCCGCGCAGGAGGGCGTGTTCGTGGAGCCCGCCTCGGCCGCCTCGGTGGCCGGTCTGCTCAAGGCCGCCGAGCTGGGTCTGGTGGACCCGGGCCAGAAGATCGTGTGCACCGTCACCGGCAACGGCCTCAAGGACCCCGACTGGGCGGTCGCGGGCGCTCCGCAGCCCGTCACCGTCCCGGTGGACGCCGAGGCGGCCGCCGCCCGGCTCGGCCTGGCCTGACCCGCACCGGACCCGGCGCCCCGCGGGCGCCGGGTCCGGCGCGGACCGTTCCGCGCCCGCCCCGCCGGGCGTTCGAACCCCGCACGGGCATCCGCACGGGCATCCGGAGGGCCGGCCGCACGGGCATCCGCACCGCACCGCACCGCGAGCCGCCGAGCACGGCGCCGCGGGGCGGTTCCGCCCCTTCCGGCACGGTCCGCGACACGCCGCCGGGGCCCACGAGTTCGGTACGACTCCGCCCGAAACGCTACAAAAGGGCGGTGGATATCCCGGACACGCATCGTGCGCCTCCTGTGCGCCCTATGTCGCGAGGGAACCTTCCTTCGATAGGCTGTACTTACATCCGTCAGCCGCATATGCCGCACCCGTGCTGCATATGCCAGGGGTCCGCCGTCAGCGGTCTGTGGATGTCGTACCTTCTGCAGTACATTCGCCGCGAACTCTCGCAGCCAGTCACAAGGAGTGTCATCGAGCGATGGCCGGTCCAGCGTTCCGCGCCGCCGCCGTACGGGTGCGCGTCCCCGCCTCCAGCGCCAATCTCGGCCCGGGCTTCGACTCCCTGGGCCTCGCCCTGGGGCTCTACGACGACGTGGTCGTCCGGGTGGCCGACTCCGGTCTGAACATCGACATCGCCGGTGAGGGCGCCGACAACCTCCCGCGCGACGAGAGCCACCTGCTCATCCGCTCCATGCGCACCGCCTTCGACCTGCTGGGCGGACAGCCGCGCGGCCTCGAAGTCGTCTGCGCCAACCGGATCCCGCACGGTCGCGGTCTCGGCTCCTCCTCCGCCGCGATCTGCGCGGGCATCGTCGCCGCCCGCGCCGTGACCATAGGCGGGGAGAACAAGCTCGACGACACGGCCCTGCTGGAGCTCGCCACCGAGATCGAGGGCCACCCCGACAACGTCGCCGCCTGTCTGCTCGGCGGCTTCACCCTGGCCTGGATGGACGGCGGCGCCGCCCGCGCCATCCGGATGGAACCGGGCGAGTCCGTCGTTCCGGTGGTCTTCGTGCCGTCCAAGCCGGTCCTCACCGAGACCGCGCGCGGACTGCTGCCGCGCACCGTCCCGCACGCCGACGCCGCCGTCAACGCCGGCCGTGCGGCCCTGCTCGTCGAGGCCCTGACCAGGCGCCCCGAGCTGCTGCTCCCGGCCACCGAGGACCGTCTCCACCAGGAATACCGCTCCCCGGCCATGCCGCAGAGCGTCGACCTGGTGAACCGACTGCGGGCGGACGGGGTCCCCGCGGTCATCTCCGGCGCGGGCCCCACGGTCCTCGCGCTGGCCGACAACGGCACGGCCGACAAGGTCGCGCTGCTCGCGGGCGAGGGGTGGGCCGCGAACCGGCTGGCCCTGGACTCCGCGGGTGCGAGCGTGCTGCCGCTGGGCGGCTGAGTACGCGGCCGTCCCGCGCGAGGGCACGCGGGACGGCATGCCGGTGAGTCACGCGATTGCCGGTGAGTGAGAGGGGGAATGTCTGTTGGATCCGGTAGTGTTAACCTCAAGTACGCATCCGAAGCCCTCGCGGCTCGGTGCTCAGTGTCCCCATCCGGGACCACCTTTCTTCCGGGAGCCTCCCCAACTGCTTTGATCACTGCCAGGCAGTTTCGAGCACGCTCCGGAATCGGCGTGACATTCCCACGCTTCCAGCTGGGGGGCTTCTCGCCGGAACCCATGTACTGATTTTCCCCTCCGCCGCATTTCGTACCGGCGGACCACCGCCCCGGCACGGTCCAGACAAAAGGGCCGAGGCCGGACAGCACAACCGGTCGCCGAGCCAGACAGGCCGACGTCCGCTCCAGGGAAGGACCCTTCGTGAGCGACACCACCGATCTGATGGGCGTTGCCGACACCACTGTCGACACCAGCGCTCCCGCCGCGGGCGCCGCCCCCAAGCGCCGCCGCTCCGGAACCGGCCTCGAGGGCATGGTCCTGGCCGAGCTGCAGCAGGTCGCTTCCGGCCTCGGTATCAGGGGCACCGCGCGGATGCGCAAGAGCCAGCTGATCGAGGTCATCAAGGAGGCGCAGGCCGGCGGCGGCAGCGCCCCGAAGGCCGCCGACGCGGCCCCCGCCGAGGCCAAGCCGAAGCGCCGCACCGCCGCCTCCAAGGCCCGCGCGGCCGAGCCGGCCGAGGCCGAGAAGCCCGCCGCCGAGGCCCCGGCCGCCAAGGAGCCGGCCGCGAGCCGCGCCCCGCAGCAGATCGACATCCCGGGCCAGCCCGCCAGCGAGGACCAGCCGGCCGGCGAGCGTCGCCGCCGCCGCGTCACCGCCCCCTCCGGCAGCCCGGAGACCACCGCCGCGCAGGCGGAGCCCAAGGCCGAGCCGGCCGCCGTGCAGACCGAGGCCAAGGCCGAGGCCGCGCAGCCCCAGGAAGGCGCGGCCGAGGGCCGTGGCCGCCGGGACCGCCGCGACCGCGGTGAGCGCGGGGACCGCGCCGAGCGCGGCCAGCGCGACCGCCGTGACCGCGGCAAGGGCGAGGAGCAGGCCGGCCAGCAGGACCGCGGTCAGCAGCAGGACCGTGGCCAGCAGCAGGACCGTGGCCAGGGCGGCCGCGGTCAGGGCCAGGGCCAGCAGGGTCAGCAGCAGGGCGGCCGAGGTCAGGGCCAGCAGCAGCGCGACAACGGTCCGCAGGACGACTTCGACGACGAGGGCGGTCGCCGTGGCCGTCGCGGCCGCTACCGCGACCGTCGTGGCCGTCGCGGCCGTGACGAGTTCGGCGCGAACGAGCCGCAGGTGGCCGACGACGACGTGCTGATCCCCGTCGCGGGCATCCTCGACATCCTCGACAACTACGCGTTCATCCGGACCTCCGGCTACCTGCCCGGCCCGAACGACGTGTACGTCTCCCTCGCCCAGGTCCGCAAGAGCGGCCTGCGCAAGGGCGACCACGTCACCGGTGCCGTGCGCCAGCCGAAGGAGGGCGAGCGCCGCGAGAAGTTCAACGCGCTCGTGCGCCTGGACTCCGTCAACGGCATGGCGCCCGAGTCCGGCCGCGGCCGACCCGAGTTCCAGAAGCTGACCCCCCTGTACCCGCAGGACCGGCTCCGCCTGGAGACCGACCCGGGCGTGCTGACCACGCGGATCATCGACCTCGTGTCGCCGATCGGCAAGGGCCAGCGCGGTCTGATCGTGGCCCCGCCGAAGACCGGCAAGACCATGATCATGCAGGCCATCGCCAACGCGATCACCACGAACAACCCCGAGTGCCACCTGATGGTCGTCCTGGTCGACGAGCGTCCGGAAGAGGTCACCGACATGCAGCGGTCGGTCAAGGGCGAGGTCATCTCCTCGACCTTCGACCGCCCGGCCGAGGACCACACCACCGTCGCCGAGCTGGCCATCGAGCGCGCCAAGCGCCTCGTGGAGCTGGGTCACGACGTGGTGGTCCTGCTCGACTCCATCACCCGCCTGGGCCGCGCGTACAACCTCGCGGCGCCCGCCTCCGGCCGCATCCTGTCCGGTGGTGTCGACTCGACCGCGCTCTACCCGCCGAAGCGCTTCTTCGGTGCCGCGCGCAACATCGAGGACGGTGGCTCGCTGACCATCCTGGCCACCGCGCTCGTCGACACCGGCTCGCGCATGGACGAGGTGATCTTCGAGGAGTTCAAGGGCACCGGCAACATGGAGCTCAAGCTCGACCGGAAGCTCGCCGACAAGCGGATCTTCCCCGCCGTCGACGTGGACCCCTCGGGCACCCGCAAGGAGGAGATCCTCCTCAACAGCGAGGAGCTCAGCATCGTATGGAAGCTGCGTCGGGTGCTGCACGCCCTCGACTCGCAGCAGGCCATCGAGCTGCTCCTCGACAAGATGAAGCAGACGAAGTCCAACGCCGAGTTCCTCATGCAGATCGCCAAGACGACCCCGGCGGGCAAGAACGACGACTGACCCAGGTCGTCCGGTTTCCGGAACCGCCCCGTTCACGCAGGTGAGCGGGGCGGTTTCGTCGTTTGTCGACAAGTGCAGCGGCGCGACCAGTTGTTAATTTGTCAACTTCCCTGCACAACCTGTCGGTTGTTGATTGGAAATCGACGCGAACACGTCATAGGATCAGCGCCTGCCGCACGTCGGGGGACTCGGTGGGGACTGCCTCGCGCAGTCGAGCCGTGCGCGGCCTTCTGGCGCATCCTGCCCAGCGTTCCACTGCCGCCCTGATCGGAAACGATCGCCCCCGCGTGCCCGAGTAGCCGTTTCTACGGGGAGTTCGAGTGATCTTTTCCAAGTCCGCACGCCGCTTCACCCTGGGCGGGGCCGCCTCGGCCATCGCCGTCGGCCTCATGGCCGCCTCGGTCGCGCCGGCCGGCGCCGCCGACGTCAAGCCGGGTGAGCTGACGGACGCGCAGGTCCTGAACGTGGTCAAGACCGTCAACGGTGCGGGGGGCCCCGAGCGGGACTCGTACATCATCGGCGGCAGCAAGACGAGCATCAAGTCCTACCCGTTCATGGCGCAGCTCTTCGTGAAGGACAGCGCCGGTCGCTGGTCCTTCTGCGGGGGCTCCGTCGTGAACTCGAAGAAGATCCTGACGGCCGCGCACTGCGTCCACGGCCGCAACTACGTCACCAACGGCTTCGTGGTCCTCGGCGCGACCCACATCGCCGACGGCAACGGCCTCCACGGCGGCAAGGTCTTCTACCTCAAGAAGCAGTGGAAGCACCCGAAGTACAACGCCCGCACGATCGCCAACGACGTGGCCGTGCTGACGCTCAAGACGGCCACCCGCGCCAAGCCCATCAAGGTCACGACCTCGACGGACAAGGCCTCCTACAAGGCCGGCACCAAGGCCACCATCCTCGGCTGGGGCCGCACCAGCTCCACCAAGCCCGACCTGGCCGCGAACCTGAAGAAGGCCACGCTGCCGATCAACTCGGACGCCACCTGCAAGGCGGCCTGGGGCGCGACCTTCATCCCCGGTGCCAACGTCTGCGCGGGCAAGAAGAGCACCGGCAGCGACCGCACCACCACCACCTCCTGCAACGGTGACTCCGGTGGCCCGCTGATCGTCAAGGGCCGCATCGTCGGCGTCGTCTCCTGGGGCATCAAGGACTGCGTGAAGCGCGGCTTCTTCCCGGTCTACGCGAAGTACAGCACCTACGCGAAGACCGTCGCGCCCCAGCTGCGCAACTAGTCGGCAGCCCCCTGCCGGGAAGCGGACCCGATGAGCGATGATCGGGTCTCTTCCACTGACCACGGCGCGCGCCTCCCGGTGGGGGGCGCGCGCCGCTCACATTCCGAAGGATGCCGCGTGCTCATACGCACCCGTGGTGGCCAGATCGG
>NZ_JBEOSD010000161.1:0-18436 GCF_040302735.1 Streptomyces sp. NPDC097619
GCGCGGCCGCGCGGCCGCGCCGGCTCAGTCCTCGAAGGTGGCCGACAGCGCCTCGGCCAGGCCGGGCACCAGGTCCGCGCCGGTCAGCACCTCGCTCGCGCTGTCCTTGCCGCGCAGCCGCACCGCCGACTCGCGCGCGCCGTCCCGCAGCACGCCCACGGTCAGCCGGACCTCCTGGCGCTCCGGATGGGAGGCCACCCAGGAGGCCAGTCGGCTCTCGTCCATGCCGGAGGGCACCGCGGCCTCGGCGGACGGCGGCAGCATCAGGCGCTCCACGGACAGGGCGCAGCCGATCACGGCGTCCGGCCAGGCGATCGTGCCGAGGAAGCCGTCCAGCTCGGTGCCCGGGGGCAGCTCGTCCTGGAGGACGGGGGTGTAGGAGGGGGCGGTGGCCCCGTCGGTGTCGGCGGTCAGGCCGAGCTGGGCCGCGAGCTTCGGCTGCTGCGCGCGCAGCTTCGCGGTGTCGACGAGGGCGAAGAGCCGGGCCGGCTGGTCCCAGCCCTGACCGGCCGCGTACTCGTCGATTTCGAGGACGGCACGGGTGAGCGGGCTCGCCGCCATCGGCGTGCCGGAGGGAGAAAGGTTGGACATGGACAACATCCTGCCTCCTTTCGGTGCGATACCGGGAACTGACTAAAGCCTCAGTAAGTTGCAGGAGTGGGCCCTACGATCGGGGGCCCACTCCTGACCACACTGCTACTCGAGGTGCGCACCTTGGCTTTCCAGATGCCGGACCGCGGCGGAGGCCCCTCCGGGCCACGGATGAGAGTCGGCCGCCCGTCCCGGCGTGCCCGGACCCTGCTCATGACCCTGGGCGTCCTGGCCGTGCTGGCCATGGCGTTCATCATGTTCGCCGGATTCTGGACGGACTGGCTCTGGTACCGCTCCGTCCGGTACTCCTCCGTCTTCACCACCACCCTGTGGACGAAGATCGGACTGTTCTCGGTCTTCGGCCTGCTCATGGCCGTGATCGTGGGGCTGAACATCTGGCTGGCCCACCGGATGCGTCCGCCGCTCAGCGCGATGTCGCTGGAGCAGCAGAGCCTCGACCGGTACCGGATGAGCATCGCGCCCTTCAAGAAGTGGCTGCTCGTCGGGATCGCGGCCCTCGTCGGCCTGATCGCCGGAGCCTCGGCGGCCGGCCAGTGGCGCACCTGGCTGATGTACGTCAACGGCGTCCCGTTCGGCAAGAAGGACCCGCAGTTCGGGCTGGACGTGTCGTTCTACGCCTTCGAGCTGCCCTGGTACCGCTTCCTGCTCGGCTTCGGGTTCGCGGCCGTGGTGCTCTCCCTGATCGCCGCGGCGGTCGTGCACTACCTGTACGGCGGCCTGCGGGTCACCAGCCCCGGCGCCCGCGCCACCTCGGCGGCCACCGGCCACCTGTCGATGCTGCTCGGGTTCTTCGTGGCGCTCAAGGCGGTCGCGTACTGGCTGGACCGGTACGGGCTGGCGGTGAAGTCCAGTGACTTCAAGGCGGCGGACAACTGGACCGGTCTGCGGTACGTCGACGCCAACGCCTACCTGCCCGCGAAGACGATCCTCTTCTGCATCGCGGCGATCTGCGCCGTGCTCTTCTTCGCCACCCTGTGGCGCCGCACCTGGCAGCTGCCGGTCATCGGCTTCGGCCTGATGGTGCTCTCGGCGATCCTGATCGGCGGCCTGTACCCGGCCATCGTGCAGAAGTTCCAGGTCCAGCCGAACGAGCAGGCCAAGGAATCCCCGTACGTCCAGAAGAACATCCAGGCCACGCGGGACGCCTACGGGATCGTCGACTCCGAGGTGAAGGAGTACCCGGGCACCAGCACGACCACGGACCAGAACGCCCTGCGGAAGGCCGCCGACACCACGGCGAGCATCCGTCTGCTGGACCCGAACATCGTCTCCCCGACCTTCCAGCAGCTCCAGCAGATCAAGGGCTACTACGGCTTCCCGTCCACGCTGGCCGTGGACCGGTACAAGGGCCAGGACACGGTGATCGGGCTCCGCGAGCTCAACCTCGCGGGCATCCCGAAGAACAACTGGATCAACGACCACTTCAAGTACACGCACGGTTACGGCGTGGTCGCGGCCAAGGGCACCGAGGCCGACCGCGAGGGCCGCCCGGTCTTCATCCAGTCCGACCTGCCCTCCAAGGGCGAGCTCGGCACCGACTTCGAGCAGCGCATCTACTACGGCGAGATGACGAAGCAGTACTCGATCGTCGGCGGCCCGCAGAAGGAGCTGGACTACTCGGACGACAAGGGCGAGAAGGAGACCAGCTACAAGGGCGACAGCGGGGTCAACCTCGACAACCCGATCAACCGCGCCGCGTACGCGCTGGCCTTCAGCGAGCCCCAGATCCTGTACTCCGGGGCCATCGGCGAGGGCTCGCGGATCCTGTACAACCGCACGCCCAAGGAGCGGGTCGAGTCCGTCGCCCCGTGGCT
This sequence comes from Streptomyces sp. NPDC097619, assembly GCF_040302735.1. NCBI lineage: Bacteria > Bacillati > Actinomycetota > Actinomycetes > Kitasatosporales > Streptomycetaceae > Streptomyces > Streptomyces sp. NPDC097619. Next base: position 2,427 of record NZ_JBEOSD010000161.1, read on the forward strand.
GACCATCGACGGCGCGGCCTACCCGGCCGTGATCGACGGCCGGATCCAGTGGATCGTGGACGCCTACACCACGACCAACGGCTACCCGTACGCCTCGCGGACCACCCTGGGCGACAGCACCGCCGACTCGCTGACCAACCAGCAGCGCGCCGTGGTGGCCCAGGAGAACCAGGTCAACTACATCCGCAACTCGGTCAAGGCCACCGTCGACGCGTACGACGGCACGGTCAAGCTGTACCAGTGGGACACCCAGGACCCGGTCCTCAAGACCTGGATGAAGGCGTTCCCCGGCACGGTCAAGGCCAAGACGGAGATCTCCAAGACGCTCATGGAGCACATGCGGTACCCGCAGGACCTCTTCAAGGTCCAGCGCGAGCTGCTGACCCGCTACCACGTCACCGACCCGCAGACCTTCCTCAGCGGTTCGGAGGTCTGGGCCGTCCCGAACGACCCGACCACCAAGGCGGAGAACGCCGTCCCGCCGTACTACCTGTCGATGAAGATGCCGGGGCAGCCGCAGCCGGACCAGGTCTTCTCGCTGACCACGACCTTCACCCCGAACGGGCGCGACAACCTCAGCGCCTTCATGGCGGTGAACGCCGACCCGGCCACCTCGGACTACGGCAAGATCAGAATCCTGAAGCTGCCCACCAGCAAGACGGTGGACGGCCCCAAACAGGTGCAGAGCCAGTTCAACTCCGAGCAGAAGATCGCCGAGTCCATCCGGCTGCTGCGCGGCGGCGACTCCGAGGTCGAGTACGGCAACCTGCTCTCCGTGCCGCTGGAGGGCGGCATGCTCTACGTGGAGCCGGTGTACGTGCGCGGCGGTGGCCTGAAGTACCCGTTGCTCCGCAAGGTCCTGGTGACCTACGGCGGCAACACGGCCTTCGAGGACACGCTGGAGAAGGCGCTCAACGTGGTCTTCGGCGCGGAGGCCCCGAGCACCCCGGACAAGCCGGACGACGGCACGACGACCCCGGTCACCCCGGGGAACCCGACCGTCAAGCAGGCCCTCTCCGATGCCGCCAAGGCGCTGGAAGAGGCCGACAAGGCCATGAAGGCGGGCGACTGGACCGCCTACGGCAAGGCGCAGGAGGACCTGGAGGCCGCCCTGAAGCGGGCCCAGGAGGCCGAGGCCAAGCTGCCCGCCAGGCAGCCCGCCCCGGGCACCACCCCCGGCACCGCCCCGACTCCCTCGGCGAAGCCCTCGGCGCCCGCCGGCGGATGACGATGAGGGGCTCCGCCCGCGATCGTGATACGGTGGTTTCACCGACGCGGGGTGGAGCAGCTCGGTAGCTCGCTGGGCTCATAACCCAGAGGTCGCAGGTTCAAATCCTGTCCCCGCTACCAATGAAGAAGGCCCGGATCCTTTGGGATCCGGGCCTTCTTCATGTGCGCCGCCGGGGGGTGTCGCGAGTCCGTCGCACGGGGGCCGCATGGAGGCCGCGGTCCGGGGGAGGAGGGGAGGTAAGACCCCTCGTCATATGCCGTTTCGGGGTCTTGTCACCCGCAGGGGGTGACTTGGGGCGGGACCGTGTTTGACTTGTCTCTCTGTGGGCATGTCGACAAAACGCTGTAGTGACCTCACTGGCTGCGACATACCAGGTGTACGCGGGTTGCAGGTGATGCGACGATGGGATTTATGGGGGACAGGTCAACTCTGCTGGAGACAGGGCGGTTTGTGCGGGCGGAATCCGACGAGAACAAGACCACGGGTACCGAGGCACTCCTGGCCGAGGCGGTCGACACCGCGCTGACCGAAGCGGTGGCCGACGCCGAGCTGGAGGCCCGGCACCGTGTCGCGGCCGAAGCCGGGGATCCGGCGTCGATGAGCATCCTGGGCGCCTCGCTGCTGCGCCGCGGAGACCTCGACGCTGCCGAACCCTACCTCCGCGGGGCCACCACCGCCGGTGACCGGGCCGCCGCGAACAACCTCGGCGTCCTCCTGCACCAGCGCGGGTACCCGGACGAGGCCGCCGACTGGTGGCGGGTCGCCGCCGTCGCCGGCTCCACCGCGGCCGCCCACGCCCTCGGCCGTCACCACCGTGAGCGCGGGGACGAGCCGGCCGCCGAGTACTGGCTCCGACAGGCGGCGGAATCCGGCCACGTCCTCGGCGCCTACGCCCTCGCCGACCTCCTCCAGCACCGCGGGGACCCGGGAGCCGAGCGCTGGCTGCGCGCCGCCGCCGAACAGGGGCACCGCGAGGCCGCCTACCGCCTGGCCCGACTGCTCCGCACCGACCGGGCCGTCGAGGCCGAACAGTGGTACCGACAGGCCGCCGCCCGCGGGCACCGCCGGGCCGCCCTGCACCTGGGCACCCTCCTGGAGAAGCGCGGGGAGCTGAAGGAGGCCGGCCGTTGGTACCTCAGCTCGGCCAAGCAGGGCGAGGCCCGGGCCGCCTGCGCCCTGGGCTTCCTGCTGCGCGACGAGGGGGACGAGGAGGGGGCCGCGTCCTGGTGGCGACGGGCCGCGGAGGACGGGGACGGCAACGCCGCCAACGCCCTCGGCGCCCTGCACGCCGCCCGCGGCGAGGTCCAGGCCGCCGAGCGCTGGTACCGCACGGCCATGGACGCGGGCGACCACAACGGCGCCTACAACCTCGGGCTGCTCTGCGCCGCCCAGGAGCGGATGCCGCAGGCCGAGCAGTGGTACCGCCGCGCCGCCTACGCCGGGCACCGCGAGGCCGCCAACGCCCTGGCCATCCTGCTGCTCCAGGTCGGGGACGCGGCCGGGGCCGAGCCCTGGTTCTCCAAGGCGGCCGAGGCCGGCAGCGTGGACGCCGCCTTCAACCTGGGCATCCTCTTCGCCGGCCGGGACGAGGACCGCACGGCCCTGAAGTGGTACGAGCGGGCCGCCGCGGCCGGGCACACCGACGCCGCCCTCCAGGTGGGCATCGCGCTGGTCCGCGACGGTGAGGAGCGGGCCGCCGAGCGCCACCTGCGGTGCGCCGCGGGCGGCGGCAGCGCGGAGGCCGCCTTCCGGCTGGCCGCCCTGCTGGAGAGCCTCGCCCCGCCCCCGGAGCAGCCCGCCCTGGGCGCCCCGGCGGCGGTGCGGACCGAGAGCGAGGAGTGGTACGAGCGGGCCGCGGAGCAGGGGCACCGCCGTGCCCAGGTCCGGGTCGGCATGCTCGCCGCGGGCCGCGGGGAGCTGGGTACGGCCGCCCGCTGGTACCGCGAGGCCGCCGAGGCGGGCAGTCGCAACGGCGCCTTCAACCTCGGCCTGCTGCTGGCCCGCGAGGGCAGCGAGCCCGAGGCGGCCCTGTGGTGGACCCGTGCCGCGGTGGCCGGGCACGGCCGGGCCGCCCTGCGGCTGGGCCTGCTGGCGGCCCGCCACGGCGACCTCAACGAGGCCCGCAAGTGGTGCGCGCGCGCCGTGGAGCTGGGTCCCGCCGAGGTGGCGGCCCGGGCGGCGCGGCTGCGCGAGGCGCTGGAGGAGGAGTTGACGGCCTGAGCCGGGCCCCGCGCCCGGCCGGAGCGGAACCGATTTGCGCAGGCCGGGGGCGTCACGTAACGTTGGGTTCACCGACGCGGGGTGGAGCAGCTCGGTAGCTCGCTGGGCTCATAACCCAGAGGTCGCAGGTTCAAATCCTGTCCCCGCTACTAGCGGAGGAGGCCCGGATCCAGGGAACTGGATCCGGGCCTCCTTGCGTTTCCGGGCCCTGTTCGCCCGGGGCCCGGTGCCCGCGACCGATCCGCCCGGATCCCGTCCGCGGCCGTCCGACACGACATCCGACACGAGAAGACCGCCCCCGGCTCGGCCGGGGGCGGTCTTCTTCTTTCGTGTGCGGGCCGTGTGCGGGCCGGTTCAGGCGGCGGCGCAGCCCGGGCAGATGCCCCGGTAGGTGACCTCGACGCCGGAGACCGTGAAGCCGAAGCGCTCGGAGTCGGGGAGGTCGGCCAGCGGGTTCCGGGCCGGGTGGACGTCCCGGATGGCCCCGCAGCGGGCGCAGACCAGGTGCTGGTGCGGCCGGTGCGCGTTGGGGTCGTACCGCTTGGCGCGGCGGTCCGTGGAGACCTCCAGCACCTCGCCGAGCGTGACCAGCTCGCCCAGCGTGTTGTAGACGGTCGCCCGGGAGATCTCGGGGAGCCGGGCGACGGCGCGCGCGTGCACCTCGTCGGCGGTCAGGTGCACGTGGTCGCCGTCGAGCACCTCGGCCACGACGCGTCGTTGTGCGGTCATGCGCCATCCGCGTCCGCGAAGTCGTTCCAGCAGGTCACTCATGGGCGCCAGCCTAGCAGTGTGGGGATCGGGTGCAGATCCGGACCGAGTGGTGATTTGGATTCTTACTTGACCTGGACAAAGTCCATTGTAGGATCGGTTACGGCTGAGGCCAGCGACAGGACATGCAGGGAAGACGCAGGAGGCGCACGTGACCCAGGGACCGCTCACCACGGAGGCCGGAGCTCCGGTTGCCGACAACCAGAACAGCGAGACCGCCGGTGTCGGCGGCCCGGTCCTGGTCCAGGACCAGCTCCTGCTGGAGAAGCTCGCCCACTTCAACCGCGAGCGCATCCCGGAGCGCGTGGTGCACGCCCGCGGCGCCGGTGCCTACGGCACCTTCACCGTCACGGCCGACGTGACCCGCTGGACCCGCGCGAACTTCCTCTCCGAGGTCGGCAAGCAGACCGAGACCTTCCTCCGCTTCTCCACGGTGGCGGGCAACCTCGGTGCGGCCGACGCGGTGCGCGACCCGCGCGGCTGGGCGCTGAAGTTCTACACCGAAGAGGGCAACTACGACCTCGTCGGCAACAACACCCCGGTGTTCTTCATCAAGGACGCCATCAAGTTCCCGGACTTCATCCACACCCAGAAGCGCGACCCGTACACCGGCTCGCAGGAGGCGGACAACGTCTGGGACTTCTGGGGCCTCTCGCCCGAGTCCACCCACCAGGTGACCTGGCTGTTCGGCGACCGCGGCATCCCCGCCTCGTACCGCCACATGAACGGCTACGGCTCGCACACCTTCCAGTGGAACAACGAGGCCGGCGAGGTCTTCTGGGTCAAGTACCACTTCAAGACCGACCAGGGGATCAAGAACCTCACCCAGGCCGAGGCCAACCGGCTGGCCGGTGAGGACCCGGACTCCCACCAGCGCGACCTGCGCGAGTCCATCGAGCGCGGCGAGTTCCCGACCTGGACCGTGCAGGTCCAGATCATGCCCGCGGCGGACGCGGCGGCCTACCGCTTCAACCCGTTCGACCTCACCAAGGTGTGGCCGCACGAGGACTACCCGCCGATCGAGATCGGCAAGCTGGAGCTGAACCGGAACCCGGAGAACGTCTTCGCCGAGGTGGAGCAGTCCATCTTCAGCCCGGCGCACTTCGTGCCCGGCATCGGCCCCTCCCCGGACAAGATGCTCCAGGGTCGCCTCTTCGCCTACGGCGACGCCCACCGCTACCGCGTCGGCATCAACGCCGACCACCTGCCGGTGAACCGCCCGCACGCCACCGAGGCGCGCACCCACTCGCGTGACGGCTTCCTCTACGACGGCCGCCACAAGGGCGCGAAGAACTACGAGCCGAACTCCTTCGGCGGCCCGCACCAGATCGACCGCCCCCTCTGGGTGGGCTCCGCGGTCACCGGCGTCACCGGCGACCACGCGGCCCCGGCGCACGCCGAGGACGACGACTTCGTGCAGGCGGGCAACCTCTACCGCCTGATGTCCGAGGACGAGAAGGGCCGCCTCGTGGAGAACCTGGCGGGCTTCATCGCCAAGGTCTCCCGCGAGGACATCGCCGAGCGCGCGATCGGCAACTTCCGTCAGGCGGACGGTGACTTCGGCAAGCGTCTGGAGGCTGCCGTCCAGGCCCTGCGCGGCTGACGACGCCTGCTGGGGCGACGGCGGGCCGGAATCCCCTCGGGGGTTCCGGCCCGCCGTCCGTTCTCAGGCCGGTACGGGCGCCGAGCGCCGGGCCGGAGCCCAGCAGCGGATCACGTCCCGCACCGAGACGATGCCCACCGGGCCCCCGTCGGCCAGCACCACCAGGTGCCGGAAGCCGCCGTGGGCCATGGCCTCGGCGGCCTCCAGCAGGGTGGCCTCCGGGGTGCAGAAGACCACGTTGTTGGTGGTGTGGGCGGCCACGGTCTCCCGGTCGGGGTCGTGGCCCGCACCGATCGAGTTGAGGATGTCGCGTTCGGTCAGGATGCCGACCCCGCTGGTCTCCGGGTCCAGGACGACGGCCGCGCCGATCCGCCGGCCGGACATCAGGCAGGCCGCCTGGCGCAAGGTGTGGGCGGGTCCGAGGGTGAGGATGAGAGTGCTCATGGCGTCACGGACGAGCATGAAGAGAGCCACCTCCTGAGGATTCCGCTCCGCCACGACGACGCCCGTGAATTCGTTCACAAACGCACAAGCGGAGGGATTCTCAGAGTGGCATGACCACGGAGGGTCATCAAGGGGGCGCGTTGCGCACCGATCCGGCCGCAGGGAGCGCGGGGAGGGCGCGGGGCGCGTGCGCGCCGGGTCCCGGACCGGCCGGAGCGGAGCCCCGACCGGCCGTGCGGCGCGTGCGTCCCGCAGGGGACTCAGGCCCGGCGGAGGTATCCGAGCATGCGGTCGTGCAGCAATCCGTTCGAGGCGGCCGCGTTCCCGCCGTGGACACCGTCCACGCCCTCCACCGAGGTGAAGCGACCGCCCGCCTCCCGGACCACGATCTCGATGGCCGCCATGTCCCACAGGTTCAGCTCGGGCTCGGCGCACAGGTCCAGGGAGCCCTCGGCCACCATCATGTAGGGCCAGAAATCACCGTAGCCGCGGGTCCGCCAGCAGGCCCGGGTCAGCTCCAGGAAGCCCGGCAGCCGCCCCTGCTCCTCCCAGCCGCTCAGCGAGGAGTAGGCGAAGGAGGCGTCGGACAGGTCCGCCACCCCCGAGACCCCGATCGGGGCGGCCTCGGCCAGGGAGCCCCCGGAGAAGGCCCCGCCGCCCTCCGAGGCCCACCAGCGGCGGCCCAGCGCCGGGGCCGACACCACGCCCACCACCGGGCGGAACTCCCCGTCCGGGCCCTCCGCCATCAGCGAGACGAGGGTGGCCCACACCGGCACCCCGCGCACGTAGTTCTTGGTCCCGTCGATCGGGTCGACCACCCAGCGGCGGGGCCCGTCGCCCTTGAGCCCGTACTCCTCGCCGAGGATGGCGTCCCGCGGCCGGTCCCGCTCGATGCCCGCCCGGATGACCTCCTCCGCGGCCCGGTCGGCTTCGCTGACCGGGGTCATGTCCGGCTTCGTCTCGACCTTCAGGTCGAGGGCGCGGAACCGCGCGGTGGTCACCGCGTCGGCGGCGTCGGCCAGTTCGAGGGCAAGGCGCAGATCATCGTCATACTCGGGCATGGCCGAACAGTATCGGCCCCCGTCCGGCCGGACCACACGGGCGGCCGCTCACCGGCGGGGGCCCTCTTGACACCGTCCGACGGCCCGTCAACGCTGGCCCTGGCCGGGCGGCAGCGGGAGGCGATGATGCCGGCAGCGCGGGAGTCCTTGCTCGAAGCGGCCCAGACGGCCCTCGCGGGTCGGCCCTGGCCCGCCGTGCGGATGGTGGACGTGGCCGCCGCCGCGGGGGTCTCGCGGCAGACCCTCTACAACGAGTTCGGCGGCAAGGACGGGCTGGCCCGGGCCCTGGTCCGGCGGGAGGCGGCCTGGTTCCTGGACGGCGCCGAACGGGCCCTGGGCCCGCCGGGGGAGGACTCCGCGCGACTGCTGGCCCTCGCGGACTGGACCGTACGGACCGCCCGGGCCCGGCCGCTGCTGCGGGCCCTGCTCATCGGAGGTCGGGACGAGGACCTGCCGCTGCCCCGCCCGGAGCCCGGTGCGGTGCCGCGGCCCCGCCGGGAGCACCGGCTGCCGGGCCCGGGGGAGCTGCTCGCCGCGTTACGGGACCGGGCCGCGGCGGCCCTCGGCGGCGACGAGGCGGTGGCCCACCGCTGCGAGCTGGCGGTACGGCTGGCCCTGTCCTACGTGCTGGCCCCGCGCGAGGAGGGCGCCGGGGCGGAGCTGCGCGAGCTGCTGGCCCTCGGAGCGCCGCACCGGGGGGTCAGTGCGACGAACCGGACAGCTGGAGGCCGATCACCCCGATGATGACCAGCGAAATCGAGACGATCTTCAGGGTGGAGACCAGGTCCCCCAGGAAAACCATCCCGTAGATGGCCGTCCCGGCCGCGCCGATGCCCGTCCAGACCGCGTACGCCGGGCCCACGTCCAGCTTGCGCAGGGCCAGCGTCAGCAGCCCGAAGCTGCCGAGGGCGAACGCGGCGAAGGCGATCGTGGGCCACAGCCGGGTGAAGCCGTGGGAGAGCTTGAGACAGACCGCGAAGCCCGTCTCCAGGATTCCCGCGACGATGACCAGCAGCCACGCCATGCGCATGCCTCCCCGCGTCGTGTGACACGGCTCCGCGCCACATGGTGCGATTATGCATTTACCAGACACGGCCTCCGGCAAACCCGCGGCTCAGTCGCCCTCGCGGCGCTCCCGGGTCGCGAGCAGGCGGCGCAGCGAGTCCAGCCGGGCCGGTTCCGCGTGCCCCTCGGCCACCCAGCGGTCCAGCGCGCAGTCCGGCTCGTCGTGGCTGCAGGCCCGCGGACACTCCTCCGTACCCGGCACCAGGTCCGGGAAGGCCAGGATCACGCGCGAGGGCTCGATGTGGTGCAGCCCGAAGGAGCGCACGCCCGGGGTGTCGATCACCCAGCCGTCCCCGTCGGGCAGCGGCAGGGCCAGAGCCGAGGTGGTGGTGTGCCGGCCGCGACCGGTGACGGCGTTGACGTGCCCGGTGGCCCTTCGCCGGTCGGCCGCGACCAGGGCGTTCACCAGGGTGGTCTTGCCCACCCCGGAGTGGCCCACGAAAGCGGTGATCCGGCCGCCCAGGCGCTCGCGCACCCGGTCCGCGGCGTCGCCGTTCTCCAGCTCCTCGCGGTTGGTCACCACGTACCCCAACCCGAGGGTGGAGTACGTCTCCAGCAGCTTGTCCGGGGCGGCCAGGTCCGACTTGGTGAGCACCAGCAGGGGCTCCAGACCGGCGTCGTACGCGGCCACCAGACAGCGGTCGATCATCCGGGGCCGGGGCTCCGGATCGGCCAGGGCGGTCACGATCGCCAGCTGGTCGGCGTTGGCCACGACCACCCGCTCGAAGGGGTCGTCGTCGTCCGCGGTACGGCGCAGCACCGAACGGCGCTCCTCGATCCGCACGATCCGCGCCAGGGTGTCCTTCTTGCCGGACAGGTCCCCGACGATCCACACCCGGTCACCCACCACCGCGGCCTTGCGGCCCAGCTCGCGGGCCTTCATGGCGGTGACCTTGCGGTCCTCGACCAGGCAGGTCAGGCGGCCGCGGTCCACCGTGAGCACGAACCCCTCGGCCGCGTCCTCGTGCTTGGGCCGGATGCTGGTCCGGGGCCGGTTGCCCTTGGGGTTCGGGCGGGACCGGATGTCGTCCTCGTCGGTGTGCTTGCCGTACCTGCGCATGGCGCTACGCTCCCGCTCCCGAGAGCATGTCCGTCCACATGGCCGGGAAGTCGGGCAGGGTCTTGGCGGTGGTGCCGACGTTCTCGATCTTCACCCCCTCGACCGCCAGGCCGATCACCGCGCCCGCGGTGGCCATCCGGTGGTCGTCGTAGGTGTGGAACACGCCTCCGTGCAGGGGGCGCGGGCGGATCCGCAGGCCGTCCTCGGTCTCGGTGACGTCGCCGCCGAGACCGTTGATCTCCCGGGTCAGGGCCGCCAGCCGGTCCGTCTCGTGCAGGCGCAGGTGCGCCACCCCGCGGAGCACGGACTCGGAGTCGGCCAGCGCGGCCACCGCGGCGATGCCGGGGGTCAGCTCGCCCACCTCGCCGAGGTCGACGTCCACGCCGTGGATCTTGCCGGTGCCGGTGAAGACCAGGCCGGCGTCGGTCAGCTCGCAGGAGCCGCCCATGTCCGTGAAGATCCGGCGCAGGGCGTCCCCGGGCTGGGTGGTGCGCCGCGGCCAGTCGGGGATGGTCACGGTGCCGCCGGTGATCATCGCGGCGGCCAGGAAGGGCTGGGCGTTGGACAGGTCGGGCTCGACGACCAGGTCGCGCCCGCGGAGGGCGCCGGGGGCCACCCGCCAGACGTTCTTCTCGCCGCCGGACTCCGGGGTGTCCACCTGGGCGCCCGCGGCCCGCAGCATCTCCACGGTCATCCGGATGTGCGGCATCGAGGGCAGCACCGCCCCGGTGTGCCGGACCTCCACGCCCTGGTTGAAGCGCGGCGCGGACAGCAGCAGGGCGGAGACGAACTGGGAGGAGTTCGAGGCGTCGATCTCCACGACCCCGCCGTCCAGGGCGCCGCCGCCGTGCACGGTCAGGGGGAGCGCCCCGCGGCCGTCGTCGTCGATCCGGGCGCCCAGTGCGCGCAGCGCGGTGATCACCTGGCCGAGGGGGCGCTCGTAGGAACGGGGGTCGCCGTCGAAGCGGACCGGGCCGTCGGCGAGGGCCGCGACCGGGGGCAGGAAGCGCATCACGGTGCCGGCGTTGCCCACGTCCACGGTGGCCGGGCCGCGTAGCACGGCGGGGATGACCCGCCACGCCTCGCCGGTCTCGCCGGCACCGCCGGAGCTGGAGGAGACGGTCTCCTCGATGCCCACGCCGAGGGCGCGCAGCGCGTCGGACATGAGCTGGGAGTCGCGGGAGCGCAGCGGGCGGCGCACCCAGCCCGGCTCGGCGGCGAGGGCGGCCAGCACCAGCGCGCGGTTGGTGACCGACTTCGATCCCGGCACGGTGACGGTGGCACGGACGGGCCCGTCCGCGAGGGGGGCGGGCCAGAGGTCGTGGAGCGCGGGGGTCTCGGTCATGGCCCTTACTTTAGTGCCCCGTCACGGGCCCCGATCTTGATCACCGGGGCGGTCTCACAGTCCGAGCAGCCAGCGGCCCCCGCCGGTGAGGCAGGTGAGGGTCACGACGTGGAAGAAGACGATCCACACCAGGGGCGGCAGGTGGGTCAGCCGTCCCAGCTGGTCGGCGTCCGAATCGGGGGCGCCGCCGTGCCGCCGCTTCCCCTGGAGCTCGAACACCGGCCGGACCCCGCCCAGCAGCAGGAACCAGACGACCCCGTAGGCGAAAACGGCCTGAACCGGCTCCGGGGCCAGCCAGGACACTAACAGGAACGATCCGCCCGTCAGCAGGACCGTCATCACCCCGTAGGCGTTGCGGACCATCACCAACAGGAGCAGCAGCAGCGCGCAGGCCGCCCACAGCAGCAGGGTCACCCGGTGCCCCGACAGCAGCCAGGCCCCGCCCAGCCCCAGCAGGGAGGGGGCGGTGTAGCCGGCCGCGGCGGTGAGGATCATGCCCGGACCGGTGGGGCGGCCCCGGCTCACGGTCAGCCCGCTGGTGTCGGAGTGCAGCCGGATGCCGTCCAGCCGGCGGCCGGTGAGCACGGCGGCCAGGCCGTGGCCGCCCTCGTGGGCGATGGTGACGGCGTTGCGGGCCACCAGCCAGACGGGCCGGGGGAGGACGACGGCCAGCGCGACGGCCGCGGTCGCGGCCACGAGCCAGAGCGCGGGGGCTTCCTGGGTGCCGGAGAGCCGGTCCCACAGGCCGCCCAGGGAGGTGCTGTCCATGGGGTGGCGGGCTCCTTGCGGTCGGGGGCGGGGGTCATGGCAGTGTGGCAGCCATGTGCGGACGGTATGCGGCGGGTCGTGGCCCGGAGGACCTGGCCGGGGCCTTCGGCATCGAGCGGTGGGATCCCGAGGAGACCCTGGCCCCGGACTGGAACGTGGCCCCCACCAAGCCGGTCCACGTGGTCCTCGACCGTCCTCTCAAGGACGCGCCCGGCCGCCGTCCGGTTCGCCAGCTGAGGGTGCTGAAGTGGGGGCTGGTGCCCTCCTGGGCCCCGAACCCCGACGGCGCCGCCCGGATGATCAACGCCCGGGCCGAGTCCCTGCACGAGAAGCCCTCCTTCCGCGGCCCCTTCGCCCGGCAGCGCTGCCTCATACCCGCCGACGGCTACTACGAGTGGGTCACCGGCTCCGACGAACGGCGCCTGGAGGTCGAGGGCAAGCGCAAGCGCACCCTCAAGCAGCCCTACTTCGTCCGGCCCGCCGACGGCTCCGTCCTCGCCATGGCCGGCATCTACGAGTTCTGGCGGGACCCCGCCCTGCCGGCCGGCCACCCCGCGGCCTGGTGGGCCACCTGCGCCGTGATCACCACCGAGGCCGAGACCGCCGCCTTCGACGGGGCGTCCGACGAGGGCCCCTCCTCCCTCGCGGCCATCCACCCCCGGATGCCGCTGGTCCTCACCCCCGACCGCTGGGACGCCTGGCTGGACCCGGCCCGCACCGGCACCGAGGAACTGAGGCCCCTGCTGGAGCCCCCGCCGGCCGGGCTGCTGCGCGCCCACCCCGTCTCCGCCGCCGTCAGCAGCGTCCGCAACAACGGCCCCGAACTCCTCCGGGAGCTGGAGGCCCCCGAACACGGCACGCTCTTCTGACCGCCCCCCTTCCCCGGAACCCCCGCCCTGACCAGGCAGGATGAGGGAATGACGCGCATCCAGACGGTGGCCTGCGAAACCGGCGAGGCCCGGATCACCTGGGTCACCTCCCGCCGCACCGCCCCCCGGGCCGTGCTCGCCCTCGGCCACGGAGCCGGCGGCGGCATCGAGGCCCGCGACCTCCAGGCCCTGGCGGCCGCCCTGCCCGCCCTCGGAACCACCGTCGCCCTGGTGGAACAGCCCTGGCGGGTGGCGGGGAAGAAGGTGGCCGCCGCCCCGAAGACCCTGGACGCGGGCTGGCGCGGGGTCTGGCCCGCCCTGGCCCGGCCCGGACTCCCCGTCATCGCCGGCGGCCGCAGCGCCGGGGCCCGGGTGGCCTGCCGCACCGGCCGGGAGCTGGGCGCCGCCGCCGTGCTCGCCCTGGCCTTCCCGCTGCACCCGCCGGGCCGGCCGGAGAGCTCCCGGGCCGCCGAGCTGACCGGCAGCGGACTGCCCACCCTGGTGGTGCAGGGCGGCCGGGACCCCTTCGGCCGGCCCGCGGAATTTCCCGTACCGCTGCCCGCCGGACACGAAATCTCCGAGGTCCCGGATGCCGACCACGGATTCGCCGTTCCCAAGAAATCGGACACGGGTCAGGAAGAAGCGCTGGAACTCATCGTTTCCGCCGTCACGGGATGGCTGGAACGCCTCCGGGACCGGAACCCGTCCTGAAAGTGGCGGGAATCCCGGGAATGTGCCGGCGCCCCTCGTGGTTGTGGCAGGTGCCGGAACGAACAGCACTGTCAGAGGAGAAGAGGCGCCGCATGGGCTCCACCATCTGCCCCGACCGTCCACAGGCCGCTGACCTGGAGTGGACGGTCCTCGCGGCGCCCAAGAACCGCCCCATTCGGGCGGCGGACGCATGGGATGGTCGCGTATTCTCCGAATCGAGCGGGTCCGCCTTCGGGTCCGCCACGGTCTTGGAGGAGGTGGGTCCTGTTACCGGGACCGACGACGTCCGCGCGGAGGAGACGACCGAGGAACGCAATCAGCGTTTCGAGCGGGACGCCCTCGGCTACCTCGACCAGATGTACTCCGCGGCGTTGCGCATGACGCGCAATCCGGCCGACGCGGAGGACCTGGTGCAGGAGACCTACGCGAAGGCGTACGCCTCCTTCCACCAGTTCCGCGAGGGGACCAACCTCAAGGCGTGGCTGTACCGCATCCTCACCAACACCTTCATCAACTCGTACCGCAAGAAGCAGCGCGAGCCCCAGCGCAGCGCCGCCGAGGAGATCGAGGACTGGCAGCTCGCGCGCGCCGAGTCGCACATGTCGACCGGCCTGCGCTCCGCCGAGTCCCAGGCCCTCGACCACCTTCCGGACTCCGACGTGAAGGAAGCCCTCCAGGCGATTCCCGAGGAGTTCCGCATCGCGGTGTACCTCGCGGACGTCGAGGGGTTTGCGTACAAGGAGATCGCGGACATCATGGGTACACCCATCGGTACGGTCATGTCCCGACTGCACCGTGGCCGCCGTCAACTCCGCGGGATGCTGGAGGACTACGCCCGTGACCGCGGGCTGGTCCCGGCCGGCGCGGGAGAGTCGCACGACCGGAAGGGCTCGGGCTCATGAGCTGCGGGGATCCGCACGAGACGGACTGTTCCGAAGTCCTCGACCATCTGTACGAGTTCCTCGACCGGGAAATGCCGGACAGTGACTGCACGAAGTTCGAGACGCACTTCGGCGAGTGCAATCCCTGCCTGGAGAAGTACGGCCTCGAACAGGCCGTGAAGAAGCTCGTCAAGCGGTGCTGCGGGTCCGATGACGTCCCCAGCGACCTCCGTTCCAAGGTGATGGGCCGGATCGAACTGATCCGGGCCGGCGAAACGGTTCCCGAACAGGACATCACCGCCGGGCCGGCGACCGGCTGACCCCGGACCGGTCCCTTCCAGCCGGGACCTGACGAAGAGCCACGCGGAACGCCGCGGATCCACACCGGATCCGCGGCGTTCCGTCGTATCCGGTATCGGTCGCCCATGCACCCCTTCACCCGAAGGCGTTAATCCGGGGCCGCCCGGACGGCGCAATGGGACATTGCGGCCCCGGCGGCGCCGGGCCCCGCCCTATCCTCCCCAGGCGGTACCGGTGGATCCGGTACCCGGTCCGACCGGCCACACGGGGAGGAGGGCGCCATGCGGGTGCTTCCGGCGGGAGCGCGCCTGTACGTCCTGTGCGCCGTGCTCGGCGCCCTCTGGTGCACCGCCCCCGCGATCACCGCCGACGCCCCGGACCCGCCCTGGCCCACCCTCGCGGCACTGGCCGCCCTCGGCCTCGCCCTCCAGGCCGCCCGCTGCCCGCGCGCCGCCGACGGCCGACCTCCCGAGGGCACCGGCGCCTTCTTCCCCGTCCTGCTGGCCGCCGTCCAACTGCTCCCGCCGGCCGCCGCCGCCCTGGCCGCCGTCCCCGGAGCCCTGGCCGCGCCCCCGGCCGGCCGGCCCGCGGGGGTCCGCCGGATCTGGCACGCCGCCGAACAAGCCCTCGCCACCTGGGCCGCGGCCCAGGTCTTCGGCCTCGCCCACGGCCCGGAAGCCCTCCGTGGGCCCGGCCCCGGCGCCGTGCCCGACCTGCCGTACCTGCTGCTCCCGACGGCGGCCGCCGCCGTCACCCTCTGCCTGGTCCTCACCGCCCTGGAGGGCGGGATCCTGGCCGCCGCCGAAGGGCTGCCCGCACGGGCCGCCTGGCACGGCGGACCCGGCCGGGTCCTCGTCCCGCACCTCGTGCACGCCGCGGCCGGGCTGATGACGGCCGTGCTCTGGACCGGCCCCTACGGGCCCGCCGCCGCGGCCCTGGTCCTGCTGCCGGTCTGCATCTCCTGCTGGGTCTTCGCCCAGTACCACCGCGAACGCGCCGCCCACCAGGCCACCATCCGGGCCCTGGTGCAGGCCGTGGACATCAAGGACCGCTACACCCGCGGACACGGGGAGCGGGTGGGCCAGGCCGCCACGATGATCGGCCGGGAGCTCGGGCTGCCCCGGGACCGGCTGGAGACCGTGCGGATCGCCGGGATCCTGCACGACCTGGGCAAGATCGGGGTCCCGACCCGGTTGCTCCGCAAGGACGGGCCGCTGACCCCCGAGGAACGCCGGATCATCGAGCTGCACCCCGAGTACGGCCACGAGATGGTCCGCGGCATCGCCTTCCTCGGCGAGGCCCGCGCCGCCATCCTCCACCACCACGAGCGGGTGGACGGCTCCGGCTACCCCTATGGACTGGCCGGTGACCGCATCCCCGAGTCGGCCCGCCTGATCGCGGTGGCCGACGCCTTCGACGCGATGACCTCCACCCGCTCCTACAGCCGGGCCCGCCCGGTCCCGGTGGCCCTGGCCGAGCTGGAGCGCTGCGCCGGGGCCCAGTTCGACCCGGCGATGGTCGCCGCCCTCCGGCAGGCCCTCGAACGACACGGCTGGCACCCCGTGGTCACCGCCGACTGCGACGTCCAGCCGGCCGGCGGTCTCGGCCAGCGAGGGCTCGTCGGTGACGTCCACGGACCAGTATCCGGAGGGGCCCGCCATGCCGTCCGCCGACCACGCGAGGC
>NZ_JBEOSD010000162.1:0-18053 GCF_040302735.1 Streptomyces sp. NPDC097619
CCGACGGCCGCAGCTGGGTGCCGGTCCGTCACCTCGGCGCCGCCACCGAGTACAAGGTGCACGCGGTGTCCGGACGCCGGATCAGACCGTGCTCGGCCTGCCCTCCGGGGAGTCCGCCTGCGCCGGCAGCTCCGGATCCGAGGCGGTGCCGTCACCGGTACGGGCCGCCCGCTTGGCGGCCCGCTTCGCCGCCCGCCGCTCCTTGCGGAGCTCGACCATGGCGTACAGGGTCGGCACCAGCAGCAGGGTGAGCAGGGTGGAGCTGACCAGGCCGCCGATCACGACCACGGCCAGCGGCTGGGAGATGAACCCGCCCTCGCCGGTGACGCCCAGCGCCATCGGCAGCAGCGCGAAGATCGTCGCCAGGGCGGTCATCAGGATCGGCCGGAGCCGGTGCCGGCCGCCCTCGATCACGGCCTCGACCACGCCGAGCCCCTGGGCCCGGTACTGGTTGACGAGGTCGATGAGCACGATGGCGTTGGTGACCACGATGCCGATGAGCATCAGCATGCCGATCATCGCCGGGACGCCCATGGGGGTGCCGGTGACCAGCAGCAGGCCGAGGGCACCGGTGGCCGCGAAGGGGATGGACACCAGCAGGATCAGCGGCTGGACCAGCGACCGGAAGGTGGCGACCAGCAGCATGAACACGATCGCGACGGCCGCGAACATGGCCAGGAACAGCGAGGCGAACGCCTCGTCCTGGTCCTCCGCGACCCCGCCCACCGAGGCCGTGGCCCCCTCGGGCAGGTCCAGGGACTTCAGCGCGGTCTGGAGGGCCGAGCCCACCGCGCCGGTGTTGTCCCCGAGCGGCTTGGCCGAGATGGTGGCCGCGCGGGCCCCGTCGATCCGGGTCATGGAGACCGGGCCGGGCACCAGGGCCACCTCGGCGAGGTCGCCCAGCGTGGCCGGGCCGACCGGCAGGGCCTTCAGTTCCGCCAGGGTGCGGGCGGTCCGCGCCGAGGTCAGCACGATGTCCCGCTCGGTGTCGTCGAGCACGGCCTTGCCCACCGGCAGTCCGCGCACGGACTGGGCGACGAGCCGCCCCAGGGCGGCCTGGTCCAGGCCCGCGGCCGCGGCCCCGGGACCGGCGGTGATCGAGATCCGCGGCACCGACTGGGCGAGGTCGCTCTGCACGTCGCTGACGTCGTCCAGCTCCGCCACGGCGGCCCGGACCTGCTCGGCGGCCCGCTGGAGCACCGCGCCGTCGCCGGCCTTCACCACGACCTTCAGGTCCTGGTTGCCGAAGCCGTCACCGGCCGCGATGGTCGTCTCCCCGACGCCGTCGAGCCGGTCCAGTCCGGCCCGGATGGCGTCGCGGGTGCGCTCGTAGGCTCCGGCGTCCTCCAGGGTCACCTGGTACGAGGCCTGGTTGGTGTCGGTGCCGCCGCCGAAGGCCGCGAGGAAGCCGGAGGACCCGATCCGGACCTGGTAGTCCTTCACGCCCTCGGTCCCGGCGAGCACGCCCTCCACCTTGCGGGCGGCGGCGTCCGTGGCGGACAGGCTGGTGCCGACGGGGAGTTCCTGCTTGACGGTGAGGATCTCCTGCTCGCCCTGGTCGAAGAAGTTCGTCTTCAGCAGCGGGGCCATCGCGAAGGTGCCGATCAGCACCACCACGGCCAGGGAGACGCTGGTCAGGCGGCGGCGGGTGGCGAACCGCAGCACCGGCACGTAGCCGCGCTGGAGCAGGCTGCGGGCCTCCTTCTCCTCGGCGGCCCGGCGGGCCTCCTCCGGGTCCTCGGAGGTGCCCTTGGGGGCCCTCAGGAACCAGTACGAGAGCACCGGGACCACCGTCAGCGACACCAGCAGCGAGGCCAGCAGGGCCGCGGTGACGGTCAGCGAGAAGGAGCCGAACAGCTCGCCGATCATGCCGCCGGTCAGACCCACCGGCAGGAACACGGCCACGGTGGTCAGGGTGGAGGAGGTGACCGCCCCGGAGACCTCGCGGACCGCGGTGACGATGGCGGCCTCCCGCTCCTCGCCGTAGCCGAGGTGCCGCTTGATGTTCTCCAGGACCACGATGGAGTCGTCGACGACCCGGCCGACGGCGATGGTGAGCGCGCCGAGGGTCAGCATGTTGAGCGACAGGTCGCGGGTCCACAGCACGATCAGGGCGAGGACCACCGACAACGGGATGGACACCGCGGTGACGAGCGTGGAGCGCACCGAGGCCAGGAACACCAGGATCACGACCACGGCGAAGACCAGGCCGAGCAGGCCCTCGGTGGTGAGGCTGGAGATGGACTTGGCGACCGCCGGACCCTGGTCGCTGACCACGGTCAGCTCGGCACCGGCGCCGAGGGCGGCCCGCAGCGCGGGCAGTTCCGCCTTCACGGCGTCGGAGATGGCGACGGCGCTGCCGTCCTTGTCCATGGTGACGACCACGGCCAGGCTCGGCTTGCCGTTGGTGCGGGTCAGGGAGTCGGCCGGGGCGGGCTCCTGGGCCACCTTCGCGAGGTCGCCGAGGCGGACCGCGGGCTTCCCGGGGCCGGCGGGGATCCGCAGGTCCTGGATCTGCGCCAGGGAGGTCAGGCCGGCGCCGACGCGGACGGTCCGGTTCTTGCCCTCCTCGTCGAAGGACCCGGCGGGCACGGTGGCGCCGGCCGACTGGAGGGCCAGGGCGAGCGCCCCGGCGTCCAGGCGGGCGCGGGCCAGGGCGGCCTGGTCCGGGGTGACGGTGACCCGGAGGTCCCGGACACCGTCCACGCTGACCTGGCCGACCCCGTCGATGTCCTCCAGCACCGGCAGGACGTTGCGGTCCAACTGGTCGGCCAGGGCCTGCTGGTCCTGACCGGAGGAGGCGGCCAGGACCACCGTCGGGATGTCGTCGGTGGAGCCGGCGACGACCTGCGGGTCCACCTCGGCGGGCAGCCGCACCCGGGCCCGGTTGACGGCCTGCTGCACGTCGGCGACCAGTTGCTTGGTGCTCTGGTCCCCGTACGAGAACGTCGCCATGATCAGGGCGTTGCCCTCACTGGCGGTGGAGGTGACCCCGGTGATCCCGTCCACGGCCTTGATGGTGGCCTCCAGGGGCTCCACCACCTGCTTCTCGACCACGTCGGGCGAGGCCCCCTGGTAGGGGGCGAGGACGGACACCATCGGGAGTTCGATGGACGGCAGCAGCTGCTGCTTGAGCTGGGGGATCGCGATGGCGCCGAAGACGAGCGCCACGATCGAGACGAGGCCGGTCAGGGCCCTCTGTTGGAGGCTGAGGCGGGACAGCCAGGACATGGGCGGATCTCTCTGCTGTGACTCTGCGGGCCGCACCACCCTGGCCGAGGCGCCCGCCCCGGCGCCTCGGCCCCAGGTCCCCTCTTTATCCCGGGCATACAGCGTTCGGAGTACGCGGCCCTACTGCGCGGCACCACCGGGCGCCTGGTCGGTACGGGGTCGGACCAGGCCCGATTCGTACGCGATGACGACGAGTTGGGCGCGGTCGCGGGCGGACAGTTTGGCCATGGCCCGGTTCACGTGCGTCTTCACGGTGAGCGGGCTGACCTCCAACCGCAGGGCGATCTCGTCGTTGGAGAGGCCGCCTCCCACGTGGACCAGCACCTCCCGCTCCCGGCCGGTGAGGGCGTCGAGCCGGGCGGCCGGTCCGGGTGCCGACGGGTCGGGTCCGGCGCCGCCGCCCTGGGCGAGGAAACGGGCGATCAGGCCTTTGGTGGCGGCCGGGGACAGCAGGGCCTCCCCCGCCGCGGCCACCCGGATGGCGCCGAGGAGTTCCTCCGGTTCGGCGCCCTTGCCGAGGAAGCCGGAGGCGCCCGCGCGCAGGGCCTGGACCACGTACTCGTCCACCTCGAAGGTGGTGAGCATGACCACGCGGACCTCGGACAGTTCGGGGTCGGCGCTGATCAGGCGGGTGGCGGTGAGCCCGTCCGTGCCGGGCATCCGGATGTCCATGAGGACCACGTCGGCGCGGTGCTCGCGGGCCAGTTCCACGGCCTGGGCGCCGTCGGACGCCTCGGCGACGACCTCCATGTCGGGCTCGGAGTTGACCAGGACCTTGAAGGCGCTGCGCAGCAGGGCCTGGTCGTCCGCGAGCAGGACGCGGATGGGGCGCGCGGGGTTCAACTGGCTTCCTCCCTGACTCCGTCGAGGGGCAGGATCGCATGGACCCGCCAGCCGCCGCCGTAGCGGGGCCCCGCGGAGCAGGCGCCGCCGAGGGCGGTGGCGCGTTCCCGCATGCCGAGGATGCCGTGACCGCCGGCGCCGTCGTGGCCGGGATCGGCTTCGTGTCCGGGAGCGGCGGCGGTGCCGGGGGTGGGGTCGGTGCCGCCGTCGTCGATGACGGTGACCTCGACGCGGCCGCCCACCCGGACCACGCTGACCTCGGCCCGGGCCCCCGGCGCGGCGTGCTTGCGGACGTTGGTGAGGGCCTCCTGCACCACCCGGTAGGCGGCGAGGTCCACGGCGGCCGGGAGCGGGGCGGCCGTCTCGTCGCGGGCCACGGACACCGGGAGTCCGGCGTGCCGGAAGGTGTCCACCAGGTCGTCGAGGAGGGCCAGGCCCGGGGCGGGCTCGGTGGGCGCCTCGGGGTCCCCGGACTGGCGCAGCAGGCCGACGGTGGCGCGGAGTTCGTCCAGGGCCGAGCGGCTGGCCTCCCGGACGTGCGCCAGGGCCTCCTTGGCCTGGTCGGGCCGCCGGTCCATGACGTGCGCGGCCACCCCGGCCTGCACGTTGACGAGGGCGATGTGGTGGGCGACCACGTCGTGCAGGTCTCGGGCGATGCGCAGGCGCTCCTCCGCGACCCGGCGCCGGGCCTCCTCCTCGCGGGTCCGTTCGGCGCGTTCGGCGCGTTCGCGCATGGCGTCGACGAAGGCCCGGCGGGAGCGGACGGCGTCCCCGGCGGCCGCGGCCATCCCGGTCCAGGCGAACAGGCCCAGGTTCTCCTGGGCGTACCAGGGCATGGGCCCGGCCAGCATGGCGGCCGTGGTCAGCCCGGTCATGGTGAGCAGCCCCACCCGCCAGGTGGTCGGCCGGTCCGTGGACGCGGCGACCGTGTACAGGGCGACCACGGCCGACATCGCCACCGGGGCCCGCTGCGGCCCCGACAGCAGCTCCACCAGGGTGATGGCGGAGGTCGCCGCGAGCACGGTCCGCGGGTGCCGGCGGCGCAGCACCAGCGCGAGGGCGCCGAGCAGCATCAGGGCCAGGCTCGGCAGGTCCGGGGTGCGGGTGCCGAAGGTGGGGCGGCCCTCGGGGCCGTGCGGGTCGGCGAACGATCCGAGGATCATGGCGGCGAGGACGGCCAGGGCCAGCATGGCGTCGGTGGCCGTGGGGTGGGAGCGGAGCCAGGTGCCGGTGCGGGCCAGGGGGGTGGGGGGTGGGTTCGCCGTCACGGGCCCACCGTACCCGCGGGGGCGGGGGCGGCCGGCCCGCTCCGCCCGGCCGCCGCGCGGGCCCCGCCGGGGCGGTCAGTCCGGGTGGGGGCGGTGGGTGAGGAGGGAGCGGGCGGCGCAGAGGAGGAGGACGGCCGCGATCGCGGCCAGGTGCTCCTTGCCGGCCAGGTTGTTCTTGACCAGGACCTCGCCGATCATCACCAGCACGACCAGGGCCCCGGTCAGCCGGGCCCCGTACTGCCAGCAGACGTACACGGCGAGGCCGACCACCGCCGCCGAGGGCCCGGTGTCGTTGACGAGGCGGTCGGAGTCGGGCAGGCCGAGCGGGTGGTCGGGTCCCAGGGCCAGGCCGATGCGGGCGTAGGTGGTGCCCGCGAGGGTGGCGAGGTAGCCGATGAGGAGGGTCCGCCACCAGCCGATGCAGATCTCCGCGATGCCGAAGACGAGCAGGATCTGGGCGAGCGCGCCCCAGACCGGCAGGTCCAGGGCGGGCACGAACAGCGACAGCGGGGTGCGGAGCAGGGCGAGCCAGAGCGGGTCGCTGGCCTTGACCGAGCCGAGGTTCTGGACGAACTGGAAGCCCCAGGGCTGGTTCTGCACCACCTGGAAGACCGAGGTGAGGGCGACCGCGCCGAGGGTCATCGGCACGGCCCGCCACCCGCGGGTGGCGAGCGCGTGCTTCAGGGTGCCGTACAGCGGTCCCCACTCGCGGCGGGCGAAACGGGCGACGGCGCCCTGGCTCAACGCTTGGTCTCCAGGTGTCTGCGGTGCAGCCACTTGGGCAGGCCCGGGGCCTCCAGGAAGCCTTCGGCGCGGCCCGCGGCGATGCCGATCCGCAGGAGGTCGGAGCTCTTCTCGAAGAGCATGAACCGCGGTTCCCAGATCGGCCGGTACTTGGCGTTGGCCCGGTACAGGGACTCGATCTGCCACCAGCGGGAGAAGAAGCTGAGCAGGGAGCGCCACATCCGGAGCACGGGTCCGGCGCCGAGTCGGGAGCCGCGTTCGAAGACGGAGCGGAACATGGCGAAGTTCAGGGAGACCTGGGTGACGCCGATCTCCCGGGCCCGCTGGAGGAGTTCGATGACCATGAACTCCATGAGGCCGTTCTCGGAGTCCCGGTCGCGGCGCATGAGGTCCAGGGAGAGTCCCTTGGGGCCCCAGGGCACGAAGGAGAGCAGGGCGCGCAGTTCGCCTTCGGCGTCGGTGCACTCCAGCATCACGCACTGGCCGTCGCCGGGGTCGCCGAGCCGGCCGAGGGCCATGGAGAAGCCGCGTTCGGTGGCGCCGTCGCGCCAGTCGTCGGCGCGGCGGAGCAGTTCGGTCATCTCCTCGGCGGGGATGTCGGAGTGGCGTCGGATGCGGACCTGGTAGCCCGCGCGCTTGACCCGGTTGAAGGCCTGTCGGACGGTGCGCATGGCGCGGCCGTCGAGGGTGAACTCGGCGGTCTCCACGATGGCCTCGTCGCCGAGTTCCAGGGCGTCGAGGCCGTGCCGGGCGTAGACGGTGCCGGCCTCCTCGCTCGCGCCCATGACGGCGGGGACCCAGCCGTGTTCGCGGGCTTCGGCGAGCCAGGGTTCGATGGCCCCGGGCCAGGCTTCGGGGTCGCCGATGGGGTCGCCGGAGGCCAGGGAGACCCCGCCGACCACGCGGTAGGCGACGGCGGCCTTGCCGGTGGGCGACCAGACCACGCTCTTCTCGCGGCGGAGGGCGAAGTAGCCGAGGGAGTCGCGGTCGCCCTGCTTGGCGAGGAGGGCGCGCAGCCGTTCCTCGTCCTCCTCGGTGAGGGGGTCGACGGCCCGGCGGGAGCGGAAGGCGGCGAACAGCACGGCCAGCAGCAGGAGCATGGACATGAAGTTCACGGCCACGTCCACCCAGCCGGGGGTGTTGATGCCCGGGTAGGCGGAGTCGTCGCTGGCCAGGGTGACCAGGCGCATGACCCCGTACCGCCAGCGGTGCATGAAGGAGGACTCGGGGGCGTCGGGGGTGGTGTTGGTGAGGCCGACGAGCACGGCGGCGGCCAGTGAGGTGAGGAGCAGGCCGAAGACGGCGACCACGGCGGCGAGGCGCGGGTTGGAGCGGTCGCCCTTGGCGTAGAACTCGCGGCGGCCCAGTAGCAGGGCCACGACGAAGGCTCCGGTGAGGGCGAGGGAGACCCAGTTCTGGGGGTGCTCGCGGATCTCGGGGAACTCGGCGGTGGCCAGTCCGAGGAGGAGCAGCAGGAGGCCGCTGAGGACGAGGTTGAGGATCCAGGAGGCCCGTTTGCGGCGGCCCATGGTGACGGCCAGCAGCAGGGTGAAGAGGCCGGAGGCGAAGCCGGCCGTGAGCATGTACGGGGTGTAGAAGTCGTCGACGTTGTGCCGACGGAGGTCCTGGCCGAGGGAGACCCAGACGGCGCTCAGGAAGTTGATGAAGGTGACGGCCCGGAGGTACCAGACCGCGGACGTGGCAGCCCGTCGGGAACGGGCGGTGCTGCGCGCGGCGGGTGGTTCCGCGCCGCGGTCGGCGCCCCGGTCGCCGCCGGTGCGGTCGGTCGTGCTGCGGTCACCGGTCCGGCCGGGGGTGTCCCGGCCTTCTCCCCGTCCCGGTTCCCGGCCGGTCCCGCGGCCGGGATCCCGCTCCGCTGCTCGGCTGGTGTCGGCGGTACCCAAACGGACTTCTCCCATGAAAAACGATGATATGGGGCACCGCACGCCATGAGAGGGAGCGAGGGGTGCGACGCGGTCAGGGCCGCACCCCCCGGCTCAGCCGGTCGTCTCCACAGGGTCCGGGGCGGTCGTGTCCGCGTGCGCGTCCCCGCCGTCCCGCGGCTCCGCGCCCTCGGGGCGGAGCGGCAGTTCGGCCGCGAGCGCGGCGGCCGCCTGGACCAGGGGGAGTACGAGCAGTGCCCCGGTTCCTTCCCCCACAGTGACGCCGTGGTCGAGCACAGGGTTGAGCGCCATCCGGTCGAATGCCTTCGCCTGGCCGGGTTCCCCGCTGGTCTGGCCCGCGAGCCACCAGTCCGGGGCCCGGAACGCGGCGCGCTGGGCGACCAGGCCGGCGGCGGCGGTCACCACCCCGTCGAGGATCACCGGGGTGCGGCGCACGGCGCTCTGGAGGAGGAAACCGGTCAGGGCGGCCACGTCGGCCCCGCCGACCGCGGCGAGCAGTTCGAGCTGGTCGCCGAGGACGGGACGGGCCCGGCGCAGCGAGTCGCGGATCGCGGCGCACTTGCGCATCCAGGCGAGGTCGTCGACGGGCCGGCCGCCACGGCCGGTGACCACGGAGGCGTCGGTGCCGCAGAGCGCGGCGATGAGGGTGGCGGCGACGGTGGTGCCGCCCACGCTCACGTCACCGAGGACCACCAGGTCGGTGCCGGCGTCGGCCTCCTCGTCCGCGACGGCCATGCCGAGCCGGACCGCCGCCTCGGCCTCCGCCACGGTGAGGGCGTTGCCGGTGTCCGTACGGCCGCTGCCGCGGCGCACCCGGCGGCGGACGATCTCCTCGGGCAGCAGCTCCGGATCGCAGTCCAGTCCGGCGTCCACGATCCGCACCGGGACGCCGGTGCGGCGGGCCAGCACGGCCACCGCGCTCTCGCCGTCGAGCACGGCCCGCACCAGGGCGTGCGCGCCGCCCGCCGGCCGCGCGGAGACCCCGAGCTCCGCCACCCCGTGATCGGCGGCGAACAGCACCACCTTCGGGTGGGCGATCGGACTGACGGGCACCGAGCCCTGGGCCGCGGACAGCCAGTCGGCCAGCTCGTCGAGCCGGCCCAGCGCGCCGGGGGGCACGCTCAGCCGTTCGCGCCGCTCCTCGGCGTCTTGGCGCACGCCGGCGTCGGGGCGCTCGATCAGGTCGGAGAAGTCGTCGAGATTCAGGCGGTCCATTTTCCGAACAGTACAGGCGGGCGGGGGCCGTACCGGCGTACAGGCCTGGCCCCGCGACGACTCCGGCCGGCACCTTCCGCGGGCGCGCTCCGCGGGCCCGCGCCGGGCCCGTTCAGCCCTCCCTCTGCCCGTCCGCGGACCTCCTTCAGCCCTCCCTCAGGAGTCCTTCAGGACCAGCGCCTGACCGGCCACCACCAACAGCACCTGCTCGCTCTCGGCGGCCACCGCGGCGTTGAGACGACCCAGCTCGTCACGGAACCGACGGCCCGCCGCGGTGGCGGGCACCACCCCCGAACCGACCTCGTTGCTGACCGCGACGACCATCCGCGAGGTGGCCCGCAGGGCGGCCGTCAGCGCCTCGGTCCGCTTGCGGAGCAGGTCCCGACCGGTGGCCTCCCAGACCTCGTCCTCCCAGGCCCCGACCCGGTCCATGGCATCGGTCAGCCACAGCGCCAGACAGTCCACCAGCAGCGGCGGCCCGGAGGCGGCCAGCAGCGGTTCCAGCTCGCAGGTCTCGGTGGTCCGCCAACTGCCCGGCCGCCGCTCCCGGTGCAGCCCCACCCGGGACGCCCACTCCTGGTCCCCCTCCCGGGTGCCGCTCGTGGCCACGTACTCCACCTCCGGGAAGGCCGCCAGCCGCCGCTCGGCCTCCAGGGACTTGCCGGAACGGGCCCCGCCCAGCACCAGCGTCCGGCGGGGGACGTCCGGGACCGCGTGGTACTCCCCCGCGCGCAGCGTCGTGCCGTCCGGGACGGCCCGGGCCCCGGCCGCCGCCAGCCGCCGGTCCAGCTCCCGGCCCGGCGGCACCCCGTGGTCCAGGTGGACGGCCACCACCTCCGTGGCCGCCCCCACCAGCCCGGCGGCCCGCAACCGGGCCAGCCCGTCGGGCCGCCCGACCACGTCCATGAGCACCAGGTCGTACGGGACTCCCCCGGCACCCCGCACCCCGGCCGGGGCCCCGCCCGGCGGCAGGTAGAGCAGCCGCTCCCCGCCCGGCCCGGAGACCTCGTACCCGGTGCCGGGCGCGTCCATCGGGACGGCGCGCACCCGGTGCCCGCTGATCACCGACAGCTCCCGCCCGTCCGGGACCCGGCCCGCGGCGGGCAGCCCCGGTGGCAACTCCACGGCGGGTCCGTCGTGCGGATGGGTGAGGAGCACCTGCCGCACCCCGCTCAGCGAATGCCCCGCCCGGGCGGCGGCCAGCACCGCCCCCGGGGTGAGGTCGAGGAGCACGGCCCCGTCGACGAGCACGGCGGTGGCGGCGCGGGAGCGCGCGCCGACGGACACCGCGCACGCCGCGCAGGGGCAGCCGGGACGGGGGAGCCCTTCCGGGGCTCCTGTGCCGAGGAGAGTCAGTTCCACGAGGAAGATCCTCCCGCGTCCGCGCGAGTGATGC
Source organism: Streptomyces sp. NPDC097619 (assembly GCF_040302735.1). Lineage (NCBI taxonomy): Bacteria > Bacillati > Actinomycetota > Actinomycetes > Kitasatosporales > Streptomycetaceae > Streptomyces > Streptomyces sp. NPDC097619. The sequence continues at coordinate 10,602 of NZ_JBEOSD010000162.1, forward strand.
GCGCCCGGCTACGCTGCGGGGCAGTCTTAGGGCACGGAACGCCCAGCGAGCATCGGAGGCGGACATGGCATGGACGTGGCGATTCGAGCAGGCCGACGGCGGAGAGGCGGAGCTGCCGCAGGAGCTGAAGCCGGAGGAGTTCACGACCCAGGGGGACGCGGAGTCCTGGATCGGTGAGATCTGGAAGGGCCTGCTGGAGGCGGGCGTGGAACGGGTCCGCCTGTCGGACGACGCGGGGGTCGAGGTCTACGCGATGTCGCTGCGCGAGGCCGTCGACGCCTAGCCCCTGCGGGGCGGGGGGCGGGGACACGGCACCGGCACCCCCGGGGCCGGCCCCCTTCCTCGCCCTTTCGCCGGCGCGGCTCGAAGACGCGCTCAATCGCCGCGCGGGCTGGATCGTGCTTCCTGTCCACGGTGACCCGCGCCTTACCGATGCGCTCAAACGCCGCGCGGGCTGGATGTGGCCCTGTCCGCGATCATCTGCGGCTCGAAGACGCGCTCGAACTCCCCCGGCTACCGCTGGGGGAGATTGAGCGCATCCGTGAGGCGCGGACGACCGCGAACAGGGCCGGACACCGAGCCCGCGCAGCGGTCGGGTCAGCCGCGGACGCCGCAGAGGTGGAGGAGGGCGGCGACCCCGCGGTACGGATCGGTCCGCCCGGCCCGGTCCTCGGCGGCGAGGAGGCGCACCAGCTCTTCCTCGGCCGGGGCCGGCGCCCCCTCGGCGGCGAGGTCGGAGAAGACCCGGACCCCGTACCAGGAGTGGAGCGGCGCCCCGATCCCGGCCAGCGTGGCCGTGAGCACCGCGAGCCGGTCGGCGCGGACGGGCAGCCCGAGGTCGTCGGTGTACTCCGGGGAGTCGAAGGCGCCGAGCGCGCCGTCCCAGTCCCCGGACAGGCCCGCCCGCATGGCGAGCGCGTCGCCGTTGCGGACCAGCAGGGAGAGCAGGCCGCCGGGCGCGAGCATGCGGGCCAGCCCGGCCAGCATCGCGTCGGGTTCGGGCGCGTACATCAGCACTCCGTGGCAGAGGACCACGTCGAAGCCGCCGGGCAGGAAGTGGGCGCCGGTCTCTCGACCGTCGCCCTCCATCAGCCGGACCCGCTCGCGGATGCCCGCGGGCTCGCCGTCCAGCTCGGCGCGGGCCGCGGCGAGCTGTTCGGGGTCCGATTCCATGCCGGTGACCCGGTGCCCGGCGCGCGCGAGGCGCAGCGCCTGGGTGCCCGCGCCCATGCCGACGTCGAGGATCCGCAGGCGCTGCCCGACCGGGAAGCGCGCGCCGATCTGCTCGTCGACCTGGCGGGCGACGAGCTCCTGGCGGACGGTGTTGCGCAGGCCGCCGAGACCGGACAGCCGGGGTCCGGGGACCCCCGCGGAACCGTCCGGTTCGCTCAGGGCCGCTCTCCGCGCTTGACCTGCGGCTTGGGGAGGCGCAGTCGGCGCATCTGGAGGGTGCGCATCAGGCCGTAGACGACGGCGCCGCGCTTCGGCTGGTCGGGGAAGCGCTCGTTCAGGGCCTTGCGGAGGCGGAAGAACAGGCCGACCGAGTCGAGGAGGATCAGGGCGATCACGGCGAGCCACAGCAGCAGGGCGATGCTCTGCAGGGAGGCCACCCGGACCATGCTCAGCACCAGGATGATCACCGCGAGCGGCAGGAACATCTCGGCGACGGAGAACCGGGAGTCGACGTAGTCGCGGACGAAGCGGCGGACCGGGCCCTTGTCGCGGGCGGGCAGGAACCGCTCGTCGCCGTTGGCGAGGGCCTCGCGCTGGCGGGCCATCTCCACCCGGCGCCGCTCGCGGGCGCGCTTGGCGTCCTCCTTGCGGTTGCCGGTCGAGGCCACCACGGACTTGCGCTGCGACTGGGCGACAGCGCGCTTCGGCGTGGGGCGGCCCTTCGGGGCCTGCGGGTCACGGGGCTGCTTGGAGAGGTCCGGCGTCACCTTGTCGGCGGCGGGGGCCTTCTCTTCCTTGGAGGAACGGCTACCAAACACAGGACCCAAGGGTACGGGGTGGACGGCATGTGCCCCACCTCCGCGGGGAACGATCCGGCAACGACGTGCGTCTTCCGAGTGCCGGGCCCGGTCCGCCGGACCGGCGCAAAGGCGTTTCCCCACGCGTGGGCGGTCCCCGGAACCCGGAGATCACCTACTCCTCAGGCTGGAGACCGGAGCCCCCGGCCTCGTCCTGCAGGAGGAGCGCGGATGCCGTCCGGGAGTGCGGTAATAGAAGCAGGCCCCGCGTAGTGTGGGAGCTGTTGTCAGTGGTCAGCCGAAGTCCGTGGAAGTCCGTCCAGAAGGGGGCGCGCGAAGCCCATGAGCGGTGTCATGAAGCGTATGGGGATGATCTTCCGCGCGAAGGCGAACAAGGCCCTTGACCGGGCCGAGGACCCGCGCGAGACCCTCGACTACTCGTACCAGAAGCAGCTGGAGCTGCTGCAGAAGGTCCGCCGGGGCGTCGCGGACGTGGCCACTTCGCGCAAGCGCCTGGAGCTCCAGCTGAACCAGCTCCAGAGCCAGTCCGGGAAGCTGGAGGACCAGGGCCGCAAGGCGCTGGCCCTGGGCCGCGAGGACCTGGCCCGCGAGGCCCTGAGCCGTCGCTCCTCGCTCCAGCAGCAGATCTCCGACCTGGAGGTCCAGCACCAGACCCTCCAGGGCGAGGAGGAGAAGCTGACGCTGGCCGCGCAGCGGCTCCAGGCCAAGGTGGACGCCTTCCGCACGAAGAAGGAGACCATCAAGGCCACCTACACCGCGGCCCAGGCGCAGACCCGCATCGCGGAGTCCTTCTCCGGCATCTCCGAGGAGATGAGCGACGTCGGCCTGGCCATCCAGCGGGCCGAGGACAAGACGGCGCAGCTCCAGGCCCGCGCCGGCGCCATCGACGAGCTGCTGGCCTCCGGCGCCCTCGACGACCGGACCGGTCTGGGCTCCAAGGACGACATCCAGGCCGAGCTGGACCGCCTCTCCGGCGGCACCGACGTGGAGCTGGAGCTCCAGCGGATGAAGGCCGAGCTGGCGGGCGGCGGCGCGCAGAACCCGGCCATCGAGGGCGGCACCGGCGACGCCTCCCCGCAGTCCCGCCCCCAGCACCGCTTCGACAAGAACTGAGGAACGGGGCCGTCATGATCGTCCGCATCATGGGGGAAGGCCAGGTCCGGCTCGGCGAGGAGCACCTGCCCGAGCTGAACCGGCTCGACGACGAACTGCTCGACGAGATCCGCAACGGCGACGGGCCCGGTTTCCGGGCCACGCTGTCGGCGCTCCTGGAGAAGGTCCGGGAGCTCGGCAGCCCGCTGCCCGACGAGGCCCTGGAGCCCTCCGAGCTGATCCTCCCGGCCGCGGACGCCACTCTCGAAGAGGTCCGCGCCCTCCTCAACGACGACGGCCTGATCCCGGGCTGACCCGTTCGTCGGAGCCCTCCGACCCGCCGGCCCGCCCGGCCGGGGACGGGTCGGGGGCACCGCCGATCCAGTCGTGCAGCCGGCGGCGCGGCGCCGCCCAGCGCCGGTCGTGGTGATAGGCCCGCAGCCCGGCCCGGGCGCGGGCCTTCGGCCTGTTCGCGTAGAACTTCTTCGCGTACGGCGAGCCGGGCCGGGCCAGCCGGACCGCCCCGATCAGCGCGACGAACGGCACCAGCGTGCCCACCAGCGCGGTGCGGGGCTTGCCCTTCCACAGGGCGAACAGGGCCAGGAAGAAGTTGGTCGCCGTGTTGATGGCGACCAGGCCGCGGTTGTTCCGTTCGGAGTGGGTCAGCTCGTTGACGCCGAAGGGCAGGAAGCCGCCGAGGACCAGCGCCACCAGCGCGGCCGTCAGCACCACGATCTCCACGCTCTTGCGGCCCTGCTCGCTCCAGTACACGTCGTCCAGGTGCAGGATCAGCGCGAACTCGTCGAGGACCAGGCCGGCGCCGAGCCCGAACAGCACCGCCGACAGCAGGGCCCCGAAGCTGTGCCGGCCGCTGCCGATGGCCCCGAACCCGCCGATGATCACCAGGACCACCCCGGGCACCACGTGGTGCACGTGCACACCGCCGGGGGTGATGTTCTTGAAGGGGCCGCGGCCCGCCCGGATCAGGCGGGTGATCGTACGGGTGACCAGGAAGGACGCCACGAAGGAGACCAGGGCCAGCAGCAGTGGCAGCTTGCCCGGCTCGACGATGTTGCGATACCACCAGTGACCCATTTCACCAGCTCCCCGTTTGGCCCGTAATGGGCAATTTACCTGGGGCGGTCACCGGGTACCGTTCGCGGCGATGACCGATTCCCCACCGCCCCGGCCCCCGGCCGACGAGGGCGCCCGCCTCTCCGACGGCCTCCGCTTCGCCTTCGGGACCCTCACCGTGCTGCCCGCCCGGATCACCCGCTGGGACCGGCCCGCGGCCCGCACCGGCATGCTCTGCGCCCCGGTGGCCGGCCTGGTGGTGGGACTGCTCTCGGCCGCCACCGGCACCGTGCTGCTCCTGCTGGGCGCCGGGCCGTTGCTCGCCGCCGTGGCCACCACGGGGGTGCCCGCCGCGCTGACCCGCGGTCTGCACCTGGACGGACTGGCCGACACCGCCGACGGGTTGGGCAGCGCCAAGCCCGCCGAGGAGGCCCTGCGGATCATGAAGCGGTCCGACATCGGGCCCTTCGGCGTGATCGTCCTGCTCCTCGTCCTGGGCCTCCAGACCGCCGCGCTGGCCGAGCTGTACCGGGAGGGACCGGTCACCGGGGCCCTGGCCGCGGTGGTCGCCGCCGTCACCGCCCGGCTCGCCCTGACCCTGGCCTCCCGGACCGGGGTCCCCGCCGCCCGTCCCGAGGGCCTGGGCGCCACCGTGGCCGGGGCGGTGCCCGTGCGGTCGGCGTTGCTCCTGGCCGGCGGGGTGACCGTGGCCACGGCGCTGGTCGCGCTGCCGCTGGGCGGTGCGCCGGCCGCCGCGCAGGGCGTGCTCGCGGTCCTCGCGGCGCTGGCGGTGGCGGAATGCCTGCTGCGACGCTGCACGGGCCGGTTCGGCGGGGTCACCGGCGACGTGTTCGGGGCCGTCGCCGAGAGCGCGGCGGCCACCGTGCTCGTCGTGCTCAGCCTCGGCGGCTGACGCCCGGACCCTCCGCGGCCCCGGGCCCCCGCCCCCGATCCCCTTCAGCAGGTGCGCCGCCACGCCCCCAGGTCGTACTCCTTGCGCAGGGAGCTGAGCCCCAGGTCGCGGCTCTGCGCGCAGAACCGCTCCACGGGCAGCTCGTACTCGGCGTGGAAGACCGCCTTGCCCGCCTTCAGGAACGGCAGCAGCAGGTGGCACTCCCCGTACTGGGCGCACTGCTCGTTCACGGCGAAGTCGAAGTCGTCGACGAGCTCGGGGATCTGGTCGAGGTCGTTCTTCAGGCCCACCGACAGGCCGCGCTCCCGGGCCATCCGGGCGATGAGCCGGTTGTAGCGGAGCTGGTCGGCGGCGGTCAGGGGGAAGCCGGTGTCGTTACGGTAGCCGTCCATGTTGTCGGGCTCGACGGCGTCGAAGCCCTTCTCCCGGCACAGGTCCAGCCGTTCCGCCATCAGCGGGGCCAGCACCTCGGTGCGGCGGATGTCCAACCACCGCTCGCCCTCCCAGCCGTTGGAGCGGCCGAGCACGGCCTTCGGGAAGGCGTCGGCGTCGGGCCGGAAGTCCTCCCAGGCGCCGGTGGACAGGTAGCAGATCACCTTGCGCCCGTCCCGGTGCAGGGCGGCGACCTGGGCCGCCGAGGTGGTGAAGGCGTCCACGTCGTAGACGGGCACGTCCACCGACGGGTCCAGCCGCCCGGTCAGCTGCCACTGCCAGGGGGTGCCCGGTCGGGGCCGCCAGCGGGCCGCCGGATCGGGAGACGGGCCGCCCGGCCCCGGGGACGCGGACGGGTTCCGGCCCGCCGGGTCCGAGGGACCGTCAGGGGGTCCCGCGGTGCAGGCCGTCAGGGCCAGCAGCAGCGGGAGCAGCAGCCGCAGCGCCCGCCGGTGGGGCCCCGGCCCGGCGGCCGCCCGCCCTCCCCCGGTCATCCGGCGGCCTCCAGGGCGTGGGGCAGGCTCCGCCAGGGGTGGCTGCCGGTGCCGGGCACCGCGCAGTGCACGGCGGCCCGGCGCCGGCGGGCCAGCGCCGCGGTGTCGGCGCCCTCGGGGACGGCGTACACCAGGTGGCAGAAGCGTTCGGCGGGGTGCGCCGCCGTCCAGTCCGGGACCTCCGCCTCCTGGTAGGCGTCCCAGGGGCCCTCGAAGGTGACGAGCAGATCGCCGAGGCCCGCGAACCCGGGGTGCGGGTGGGTGCCGTGGTTGAGGACCACCGTGTCCGCGCCCGCGGCCCGGGCGGCGACCTCCAGCCGCCGGTAATGCGGGAGCAGTTCCTCCTCGGCGGCCACCTGGTCCAGGAAGGTGCCGTCGGCCCCGTACCAGTCGCGGTGCCGCAGCAGATCGCGGACGACCTCCTGGTGCGGGCGCCGCCCGTAGTCGGTGTCGGCGTAACCGAGCACCGCGACGCCTGCGTCCCGGAGCTCGGCGGAGACCTCGGCGAACTGCGGGTCGGGGGCGTCCCCGGGCCCGTTGGCGGGGTTGAGGACCACCCCGTACAGCCGGCCGGCGGAGCGGACCAGCGCCGCCCAGTCGGCGGGCCGGTCGGCGGGGTGCTCGTACAGCGGCACCAGCAGCATGGCGTCGTCCTTGTCGTGGTCGGGCGGGGAACGGGCGGGGCGTGCGCGGCGGATCGGCGGCAGCGCGTGCCGGGCGTCGCGGAACGGGCGGGCGGGCGGGAGTGACGACGCGCCCTAGCGGTGGGCGGTGGTGCGGCCGAGGGTCAGCCAGGCCAGGGCCGACAGCAGGACCGCCGCGCCCGCCGCCACCGCCGTCTGCACCAGGCGCGGGTGCCCGGTGCCGAGGAGCAGGCAGGTGCTCTGGACGGCCGCGGCGCCCAGGCAGACCAGGGCCGCGGGCCGGACCGCCCCGAAGGACTGGAGCAGCAGCCCCGTCCACATGACCGCCCCCAGGAGCAGCAGGACGGCGATCCGGACCCCGCCCAGCCCGGGCGCGCCCGGCCACAGCAGGGTGCCGGTGACGCCCAGGGCGAGCAGGACGGCCAGGTAGGAGGTGAGGCAGCGGGCCAGGGTGAGCGCCATCGCCCGGCGGAACCAGGCCGGGCTGTGCGCGGCCCGCAGCCCGGCCAGGGTGCCGCTGCGGAAGCGGTGCAGCAGCCATTCGGCGGGCCCCATGCTGAGGGTGAGGGCCACCGCGGAGGGGGCCGCCGCGGCGGCCGCCCGGCCGCCCGCCAGGACCTCGCCCAGCGCCGCGTACAGCACCAGTACGCCGGTGCCCAGGCCGAACATCCCGTAGGGCAGGGAGTCCGCCAGCCGCGGCCCGGCCGGGGGCAGTTCCTCGCCGCCCCCGCGCAGGGTGCGCCAGCGCACCGCGCCGGGCCGTACCCGGGCGCCGTGCGCGGGCCAGCCAGCCCGCCCGGCGGCCCCGTTCC
>NZ_JBEOSD010000163.1:0-17946 GCF_040302735.1 Streptomyces sp. NPDC097619
AGGCCTTCGGGTGGCCTCGCCCCGCGCCCGAACCGTAGTACCCCCACGGGCCCGGCCGCCTTCGGGATTTCGTTGTCGGTCCCGATCCGGTCGAAGTGTTTCGTTCCGGGGACCGGCCGGTACGGCCGTGCGGGTGCTGCGCGGCGGCGCGATCATCGCCGCAGGGCCTTCCCGGTCCCTGGACGCCGCGCTCACGGGCCCGCAACTGCCGCGCCTCCTGTGGATGACCGGCGCCGACCCCGTCTCCACGATCACCCCCCGCCGACAGGCTGTCAGGATCCCCGTCGTCATCTTCCCGATCGGCGAAGTGTCCGGCCGGCCCGGGACGTGAAGATGGTGACTACGGGTTCGTTCAACCGCGCGGAACGGGAGTGATGAGGTGCTGGTGGACGGGTGGCCGGCCGATGAGGCCGGCGAGATCGCCGACGTGCTGTCGGCGTTCGAGGAGATGCCGCTGATGCTGGCCTGCTACGAAGGAGAGGACCTCCGTCTGGCGGTGGCCTCCCGGACCGGCCGCGCCGCGGCCGCCGGCGTGATCGGCATCGGCGACTCCCTGCTGGAGAGGGCGGCGGCCCTGCTCGGCCCCCAAGGGCTGATCGATCACCTCCGCGACGTCATGCGTTCGGGTGAACCCGTCACGATCCGGGACTGGCGCATGCAGTTCGAAGCGGGCGACGGCCTGGTGCACGACTTCTACGTCCGCGCCTCCTTCACGCCCTGGCACCGCCCGGACGGCACGATCCGCGGCGTCGTGGTGACGATGCAGGACACCACCGAGGAGACCCGAGCCCTCCTCGCCTCCCGTACCGAACACGCCAAGGCCCGTGCCGACATCCTGGCCCTGCAGCAGGCCCTCCTGCCGGACTCCCTCCCCGTCCTGCCGGCGGTCCAAGTCGCCGCCCGCTACGCCCTCGCCCAGGACGACACCGCCGCCGGCGGGGACTGGTTCGACGCGGTCCCCACCCCCACCGGCCGGCTCGCCCTCGTCGTCGGCGACGTCGTCGGACACGGTGTGACCGCCTCCGCCACCATGGGACAACTCCGCGCCCTGCTGCGCGCACGACTGACCGCCGGAGCGGACCCGGCCACCGCGGTGGCCGAGCTCGACGCCTTCGCCCGGATCGTCACCGGCGCCGGGGCCGCCACCGTCTGCGTCGCAGAACTCGACCCGGCGACCGGCACCCTCCGCTACATCACCGCAGGTCACCCCGCCCCCATCCTGCTGGCCGCCGACGGCACCGCCACCTACCTCGCCCCCACCCCCACGGCCCCGCTCGCCACCACGACCGCCGCCGAGCGCACGCCCGACGTCGCCATCGCCCGGGTCCCCGCAGGAGGGGCCGTACTCCTCTACTCGGACGGCATCCTGGAACGCCCCGGCCTCACCATCACCACCGGCCAGGACGAACTGCTGCGCACCGCCGAAGTCGCCTTCCGTAATACCGTCCTGCCGGTCGGCGCCCCCGTAGGCGCTGCGGAACGCCTGTGCGTCCAGTCTCTGGAGCTGCTCACCCGCTATACCGGCCACGGTGACGACATCACGCTCCTCGCCGCCCACCGCACCGACCCCACCCCACCGCTCGTGCTGCGGCTGCCGGCCGGGCCCGGGAGCCTTGAGGAACTGCGGTTCGCCCTCGGGCTGTGGCTGCTCAACCTAGGCATCGACGGCGGACAGGAGATCGAGGTCCAGCACGCGGTCGGGGAACTGGTCACGAACGCGATCGAGCACGCCTACAACACCGCCCCCGAAGGCGCCGACCCCACTCCCGCTCCGCACGGTGCGGTGGTGGAGGTACGCGCCGACATCGACGAGACCGGGACGGGATCGTTCACCGTCGTCGACCGGGGCCTGTGGCGGGAGCCAGGCGGTGCGGACCCCTTCCGGGGCCACGGCCTCAGCCTCGTCCAAGCCTTCGGTGACCTCGCCCTCACCCATGACGACGTCGGCACTCGGGCCCGCTTCACCCGCCCCCTCACCCGCCCCGTCGCTCTCGCCCCCGCCTCCTCCGCGCCCACGCCCCGCCCCGCGGCCCTCCGGATCGTGGAGGACCCCGACGACCCCGCACGCGTCATCGTGTCGGGCGTCGTGGACACTTCCACGTCCGACGAGTTCGACGTCCGGCTCCGTAAGGCATCCCACGGCGCGAGCACTGCCCTGACCGCGGACCTGACCGGCGTCGTCCACCTGGCCAGCTGCGGCGTACAGGTCCTGCACCACCTGATGGCCGATGCCCGCGCCAACGGCACCACTCTCACCCTGGTCGCCCTCGACGGCACTCCCGCCGCCACGATCCTCGATCTCGTCCGCCTCCCCCGCACCCCCTGACCGATCCCCGGTCCGAGCGCGCCGAGGGCCCCGCCCCCGCGCCAGGCGACCAGCCCCGAGGAACGTCCCCGCGTCCGGGGGTGTGAGTCGGCGGCGAGTCCCCGGCCGTCTCCCCGCCGCGCCCCGGGGGCCGATGGGTCAGGTGGCGCGGCGGTCGTGGGTGTCCTGGCGGAGTCGGTCGGTGTGGTCGCTGAGGGCGTCGATGCGGGCGGCGAGTTCTGCGTCTTCGGGCCGCAGGTGGGTGCGGGTGTCGGTGAGGGGGCGGATGAGGCGGGCGGCGTCGTCGTGCGCGAGGGCCCGGGTGAGCGTGTCCAGAGTGTCCTCGGCGTCGGCGGGCAGACCGGTGAGCGCGGTGACCCGGCCGGCGAGGCTGCGGAGGTCGGCCGCGTTCTCGCGGGCCCAAGCGGTGACCGTGCGATCGGCGGCGCGGGTGTCGCGGGTGGCCTGTACGCGCTCTTCTCCGGTGCTGCCGGCCTTACCGGGGCGCAGCCGCAGGTACCGGCGCTCGGCGGCCTGCCGGCTGGCGACCCCCAGGGGGCCGGCGAGGTCTGCCCAGCTGGCTCCCTGGCCGCGGGCGGTCTCGATCAGGCCGGTCTCCCAGTCGGCGAGTCGCTCGCGGACGTCACGCAGGAGCAGGAGGGCCGCGAGAGCCGGCTGTGGCCCCGCCTCCTTGCCCGCCGTGTCTGCGGGCTCGTCTGCGGGAGGGTGGTGTGCGTCCTTGAGGGCCTGGTCGATGGTCTTCAAGGCCGAGGCCGCAGCGAGGAAAGTGGCGGGCGCGGTCGGGTCGGGTGCTTCGGGCATGCCGGCCTCCGTATCGATGATCGTCATCCTCCTGATGACTAGCCTTCTTGTCGTCATTCAGATGACATGCTACAACAGGCGCACGGTGCATCGCAGGGGCATGTTCCCCCCGGCCAGCCGGAGGTGCCGTCCAGATGTCGATACGTACTGACCCGTTGCGTGAGACGGGCCGGATCTTCCAGCAGCTCTCGGGGGCGTCGGGGACGTGGTCGAAGCCGCCGGTGGTCTCACTCTGCGGATCCCGATCGCCGAACGCGCCAAGCCCCACAAGATCACCGTCAGCGGCGACTCCGGCAGCCAGTGGATCTGCGGCTGATCGGCACCGGGGCGGGGCGGGCACCGGCCCCGCCGATGGCGGCACAGGACGGACACCCCTCTTGCCCGTATCCTCCGAGGGCTCCCGGGCGGCTACGCACTCCTCTTCGGTCTGGCGGAACTTTGCCGAACCAAGAGCGCCTGACCCCACCGGCTCCGGCGAAGAGTGACAGGTGTGGCGGCGTTCACGGGGGCTCCGGGTGGCTCCGGGTCGAGTCGTCGCCGTGGAAGGAGGTGGTAGAGATGTCGGAGCAGTCCGAGCAGTCGGTGTTCGTGAGTGGGGACCTGGAGGAGACGGAGGCGTTCCTCTCCACCGCCTACACGCCGATGAACATCGGTGGCCGCCCGCAGGACACGCGTGCCCGCATCACGCGCCGATCGGTGGGCGAGCTGTTCGTGGACGAGTTGGAGTTCGGGTACACGATGTCCTTCGATGCCGGGCCGTTGGAGCAGGTGGTCCTGGCGCAGATCGCCGACGGAGTCCACACGTCCAATGGGGAGGCGTTCGGACCGGGCTCGACCTTCCTGATGGCCCCGCCGGACCTGCGCTACGTCGGCGAGGTCCGCCGTGCCCGTTACACCCTGACGACTTTCCCCACCCACCTCCTGGACCGGGCCCACAGAGACCTCCTGGGGCCCGACGCGGGGTCCACGTCGCGCCTGTCGGGCAGCAGTCCCGTCTCCGTCGACGCCCATCGGCTCCTGGCCGGCGCCACCGCGCACGTGCGCGCCCTGACGGCGGACCCGGTGGCCGCCGGATCGTCGCTGATCATGGCGGGTGCCGTCCGGCACTTGGCCGCCGTCGCCCTTCACACCCTGCCCACCATGGCCGAGGAACGGGTCCGGCACGCCCCCGATCCGCTCCGGCGTGACCTGCGGGACGCCCGCGACGCGACCTTGCGTCGGGCGGCCCGCTTCATCGATGACAACGCGCATCTCGACATCGGTCTGGCGGAGATCGCGGGGTCGGTTCCGGTCACGCCACGGGCGATCCAGTACGCCTTCGCCCGCCACGGCGACACGACACCGCTGGCCTACCTCAAGCGGGTCCGTCTGGCCCGGGCACACGAGGAGTTGAAGGCCGCCGACCCCGACGTGACGACCGTGACCCGGATAGCGGTGCGGTGGGGCTTCGCGCATCAGGGACGCTTCGCCGCCGCCTACCGCACCGCCTACGGCGCCAGCCCGTCCCACACCCTCCACGGACACCGACCCGGCTGACCCGGGCCTCGGGGAAGAACGGGGGCGGCTGCTCAACGGGGGCCGGACCGGCTCTCGGCGCCTGCTCCGGTGGTCGATCTCCTCCGGGACGTGGCCGAGCCCCGACCCGGAGGGCAGGGTCGGGGCCCGTGCTGCTGTCGCGAGGTGGATTGGGGCGCGACCTTATGCCCGCCTGCATGGATAAGAAACGTGTAAAGAGGCGCGCATGGGTGGGACGGGCAGGGGCATCCGGTGTTTCGGCGGTTGATAACCATGGTTCCCCTGCTTCTCGTTCTTCTGCTCGCTCTGATCCTGTTCGGTGCCGGTTTCGCGGTGAAGGTCCTGTGGTGGGTCGCGATCGCGGTCCTGGTGGTGTGGCTGGTCGGGTTCGTGGCCCGTCCGAAGAACAGCTCCGGCCGCTGGTACCGCTGGTAGCCCGGTAACCGGCCCTCGACACGGGCCGGGCGTGGACGTGGCGGCGCCCCGGCGCCCGGGAACGGTCACAGTCGAGGGATGAGCGAGGGTGACCGCCCGAGCGTCGGGGCCCGTGTGCCCAGTCCGCACTTCGACGCCTGTGCCCCGTGTCGGCACACCCATGCATCCGCCCCGCGAAACGCCCCGCCCGTTCCCCGAGAATCCGCGGGCCCGGAGGCGGCGGCCGGCGCGAGTGGTCGAGAGTCCGCACGGGGAGCGCCGTCCGGTCGGCCGTCTTCGCCGAGCCGGGAAACGGTGAGCCTGAGGAATGTCAGGGGGCTGCGGTGCCCCGTAAGGAAGCCCGCCGGCTTCGTGGGACGGCGGAGTGGGCGCCGGCCACGGTAGGAGAGGAGGGGAGGAACGCGCCGGTTCCGGTCAGGTCGAGCAGGCGCAGAAGCCCGGGTCCCGGTGCCTCCAGGAAGAGCGACAGATCCCGGGTGCGCGCGGTACGGCGCAGCCGCAGCAGGGCGTTGAGCAAGACGGTGCTCGCGTACCCCAGGTGTGAGCAGTCGACCACGACGGCGGTGGCGGCCTCAGCGGCGGCCCGTCCGAAGGCTTCCTCCAGGCGCGTGCAGGTCTCCTCGTCGATGTCGCCGTCCACGCGGCACACGACGATCCCCGCGGGTGTCACCGGCCCCACGGTGACGGACCCTTGTGTGAGCTCGATCAATGGGGACACTGCCTTTCGCTTGACCTCGGGAGTGCCGTGCGCAGCGGAAGGTCTTCCGCCGGAAGGGCTCTTGTGGATGCGCTCGCGGGGTCGCGCGAGGGCCGTCCTCGTCTCCCGCACGACCGGAGCGGACGGGATCGTCCGGCCGCCCGGGCGTGCTCGGTCCTTTGCCGCGGGCTTCCGGGACGGACTTCGACAGGTCGCGTCACAACCTTCCGCGGGCCGTGTCCATACAGATGACCGCATCCGCAGCACGCCGCCCCCGTGGCGTCCACCGAAGGGAGTCGCGCCCATGACTCGGGCCTCCATGGGAATGATCGCCGGAATGGCCCTCGCGTTCGCCGGATACTTCGGCGGTTTCGGCGCGTTCCTACTGATCGGTGCCCTCGGCGCGATCGGTTTCGCGGCAGGCGCCTGGTGGGACGCCGGGGGGCGCCCCGAGGAGCTACGGGCGATGTTCGACCGGAGCCGACGGTGACGGCCCCCGCCGGGCGTGGTGCGACGGTCATCGCCGACGAGGTCGTCCGGAAGATCGCCCGACAGGCCGCGACCGAGGCGCTCCCCACCGGGGCGCCGTCCGTCAGCGCCGGCTCCGCCGCCATCCACGGACGGACGGCCCAGGTGTCCCTGCGGGTCGCCCTGCCCTACCCCGCCCCGCTCGCTGAGGACGCGCACCGCCTGCAGCGTCATGTCGCTTCCCGCACCGCGCAGTTGACGGGTCTGGACATCACATCGTCCCGGTTGGTGGTCACCCGGCTCACGGCCGGGGGGACACCCCCCGCCGCCGCACCGGCCGAGGCACCGATCACCGTCCCGCCCGTGCGGACCCCCCGCCGCCGGTGGTCCCCGCGGTCGGTGCCCGCGACCCTCCTGATCCTGGCGATCTGGGCGGCATGCGCGGCGGTCACGGCAGAGCTCGTCCGGGTCCGGCTCCTCGACCTTGCGCCGGCCGTCCGGCGGATCCGTGCCGTCGACTGGATCGCGGACCACCACGCCGGTGACTTCGCGGTCGGCGTCGGCGCGCTCGCGGCGGTCGCGGTCGGCGCGTGGCTTCTGGTGTCGGCCGTCACGCCGGGGCGACGCCGCGAACTGACCGTGGTCCCGCTCGGACCGCGCCTCACCGCGACGATCGACCGTTCCACCGTGGCGGCTCTGGTCCGGGACGCGGTCGGCGAGGTCGAAGACATCTCGGTGGTGTCGGTGCGAGCGGGGCGGCGCAGACTGACCGTCCGCGCCCGATCCGCGAGCGGTGACACGGGGGAGGCACGGCGCCAGGCCGTCGCCGCCACCGAGCGGATCCTCTCCGCCTGTCGGCTGCGACGCACCCTCCGACACCGGGTGAGCGTCACTCCGGACCCCGCGTGGCGCCCTCCCCGGCCCGCCACCGCACTCGCCCCCGACGCACCGAAGGGACCCGCCAGATGAGGCAGCTGAACCCCCTCCGCGCTCTCGCCGACCGCACCGTCCTGGCCGTCGCCGGCCTCGTCCTGTCGGCCGGGGGAGCCTGGCAGGTCGCCGCCTGGGGCCCCATCGCCGACCGCCTCCCCGTCAGCCGCACCGGTCCCGACCCGGGAGGGCCGGTCCTGGACCGTTCCGCTCTCGCCGACCTCCGGTCCCATCCCTGGTGGGACGCCGGCACGCTCACGGCCGGTGTGGCCGTCACCATCCTGCTGTCCGCGTGGCTCCTCACCCGGGTGCCCCTCCGTCGGTCCGCCCGGCTCCCGCTGACCGCGAAGGGCACCGCCCTCCGCGTTCGAGCCCTGGAGGAGGTCCTCACCGAGCGAGCCGAGGACGTCGAGGGCATCGGCCGGTGCCGAACCCGCATCCGCGTCCACCGACGCACCCTGCGGGTGCGCTTGCGCGTCCGGCTGGACCCGGGCACCAGTCCGGAAACCCTACGGGCACCCCTCACCGACCTGGTCACGGAAGTCGCGACCGCGGCGGCCCCGTACCGGGTCCACGCCCACCTCCACCTCGGCCACCGCCGCCACCGCGCACCCCGCGTCCGCTGACCGCCGCACACGGCCACCGCCCGTCGGCCATGGGCCACCTGCCACCGGCGATGCCCCGCACCGCACGTCCGGCACCGGCCCCGTCACCCTCCCGGCCACGTGCCAGGACCACCATGGCCACGGGTGGCCCGCGCGGCGAGGCACCTCCTGCAGGTCCGTGCGGCCGCGCGTCCTGCAGGTCCGTGCGGCCGCGCGGTCGGTGTGTGTCGCGCCACGGACCATCAGGCGTGCGATCCGCCGCCCCCGCACGCGAGGAGGGGGTCGGGCCCGATCGGCCCGACCCCCGAAGGTTCCGCCGCCCCACCCCGCGAACGGGGAGTCGTCGCGGGTCAGGCGACCCGCGCGTCGGCGATCGGCTCGTCCTCGTCGCCGGGCAGGTGGACATCGGTGACGGCGATGTTCACCTCCACCACCTCCAAGCCGGTGATCCGTTCCACCGCCGCGATCACGTTCTCCCGGACGTCCCGAGCCACGTCCGGCACCGGCACGCCGTACTCCACGACCAGCTCCACGTCGATGGCCGCCTGACGCTCCCCGACCTCGACCTTGACCCCGCGCCCGACGTTCGGGCGCCCACCGGGCACCCGATCGCGCACGGCGCCCAGCGTCCGGGAGAGCCCGCCGCCCATGTCGTGGACACCGGGGATCTCCCGCGCCGCCATCCCGGCGATCTTGAGGACCACGGTGTCGGCGATCGAGGTCCTGCCGCGCGTACCCGCCGGCTCGTTCACCAGGGTGCGCCCCGCCGCCGTTCCCGGTCCCGCACTCGGCGCCACGACGGCGTGGTCGGTCCGGGCCGGGCTCTTCTCCTGCGTAGCGGTCACGACAACTCCTTCGACTCATTCGTTTCGTGCTCTCGACTTCTTGGACACCCCGGCGGGCCGTCCGTTACGGACGTCTTTCGGGAACGGGCCGGCGGAATTCCCCGTCGGTGTGCCGTAACGGAATCCGGGCAAGCGTGTCCAAGGAGTGGAGGCCGGAAGGAGCCCTTGGTGAACGCACGGTGGGACCCGGACCCAGGAGGGGCCACGGCCGCAGCCGACGACGGCCTCCTGGCCGTCCGGGCGGCGGAAGGGGACGAGGAGGCTTTCGAGGTGCTCGTACACCGCCACTCCCCGGCCATGCTGCAACTCGCCGAACGCCTCATGGGCAACCGTACGGAAGCCGAGGACGCAGTCCAGGACGCCTTCGTCAGCGCCTGGCGCAGCCTCCCCGAGTACCGGGGCGAGGCCGGGTTCAGGACGTGGCTGCACCGCATCGTCACGAACCGGTGCCTGAACCTGCTCCGGGCCCGCCGCTCCGTCACCGGCCTCGACGCCGTCGCCGAACCCGCCGCACCCGAACACCAGTCCTCTCCCTCCCGCAGCGCGGAGTCCCAGGCCGCCGTACGCGACCTCGCCCGGGCCATGGCCTCGCTGTCCCCCGAGCAGAAGGTCTGCTGGGTCCTCCGGGAGATCGAAGGACAGCCCTATGAGACGATCGGCCAAGCGGTGGGCATCCGGCCCGAAGCGGTGCGGGCACGCGTCTTCCGGGCCCGGCGCATGCTGACGGAGGCGATGGCCGCATGGCGATGAACACCCCGTACCCCCACGACACCCCCGACGACGAGCCCTTCGAAACCCTGGCCTGCGGACGGGACCTGGCCCACGTCTGGGAACAGGCGACAGAGGGCGCCGATCCGCACACCGCGACCTGCGTCCACTGCCAGAGCGCCCTCGCCGACCTGCAACGCCTGCGCGCCGCCGCCCTCACCCCACCCCGCACACCGACCACCGACACCGACAGCGACACCGCCGCGCTGGCGCGCAGGATCATGGACATGGTCCGCCTGGAACTGCGCCCGGGACGCGACCTCCCCCTCGGGGACGCCGACGAGGACCACTGGATCTACGAATCCGTGGCGGCCCGCCTCCTGCGCGAGGCCGCGGAGCAGGTACCCGATGTCCGCGCGGGCAGTTGCCGGGTCAGCCCGCCCGGGACCCGCACACAACCCGCCCGCGGCCCCGTCGTGGTCCGTCTCGACATCACCGTCGCCCTCGGACGTGACCTGCCCGATGTCACACGGGCGGTCCGGGAGGCGGTGTCGGCCGCGGCCCGCGACCGGCTCGGCCTGGACATCGCCGAACTGCACGTCACCGTCACCGACCTCCACGACCGGCCGGACCGACCCCAGGGGATGACGACGTGAAGAGCGAACACGGCAGGGCACTCGACCCGGCCGTCACCGACGCCGTCCTCGCCACACCCGGCGTTGCCTGCCTGCGCCCCGGCCTGCGCGACCTGCTCCGGGCAGCGGCCCCGGGCCTGCCGGCGGGTCGTGACCTCGGGCAGCCGGGCTCCGGGGTTCCCGCGTCCGCCGTCCGTCTCGCCCGCGACGCCCGCGGGCGGGTCACCGGCCTCCAGGTCGACGTCGTCGTCCGCGCCCACCGGCACGTCCTGGACACGGCCAGGGCCGTGCGGACGGCGGCGGCGGAAGCGGCCGGGATCCCGCCCGAATCCGTGCGGGTGACCGTCACCGGCATCGTCTGACCCGCGCAGCGCACCACGCGCGTCCACACCGGGCCTGCCCCCGGGGGCGGGCAGGTGCGGGGACACCCCGCCGCGTCACCGGGCGGCGCCGGGGAGCGGGGGCACGGACCGTGGAAGTCGGCACCGGCACCGGGCCCGGGAGCGGTGGGAGCTGTGACTCCGCCATCCCACCGGACCGTGTCGGCCGCCGCGGGCAAGTCCACCGTGAGGACGCCGTCGCCACCGCTGACGCCCGCGAGGCCGCGTCGTCGCGGTGGTGTCAGCTGAAGACCACGGAGCGCAGCCGCAGACGGTCGCCGAGCCTCTTGCCGGGCGGCATCACGAAGAAGACGTCTCCGTTGCAGTCGGAGTCCAGGAAGACGGTGGCGGTGGCGTCCGTGAGGTTCCGGGGGGCGAAGGCGGGCAGCTCGGAGCCGACCGTTTCGGGGATGTCGATGCACTCCCGGCTCTCCGGGTCGGCCAGAACCCCGCGCAGGTTCAAGCCGTTGGACCCGACGTAGGAGTAGAGGAATTCGCCGTCGGCGGCCGCGGCGGGCGTCGACGGCAGGGCCAGGGAGAGCAGGGCGCCACCGAGGACGGCGGCGAGGGTGCGGCGTACGCGCATGGTCTGTCCTCGCGAAGGGAAAGGGGCGAAGTGACCTCACCTTTTCCTGCCCGGGACGGTGGGCAACGGCCGACGGAAGCAGGATCGTTTGTTCCTCACCCGTCCGGCCGGACGTCGCGTGCCCGGCCGGACGTCGCGTGCCCGGCCGGACGAAGGAGTTGCCGGGGGCACCGGCCGCACCGTCGGAGCGGTATCCGGGCGACGATCCGGCCTCATGACCGACCCTCTGGGACAGTCCTCTCGAGCGTCACGGCGCATCCTCGTCCACCGGCCGCTCCGCCGTGCGGGATCCGCCATGCGACGAGCCCGGGTCTTCGCCCACCGGCAGCACTGGACCCCGACCTCACTGCGCCGCTGCTACCTGCCGTCCGCGATCGAACACCACGCCACCCCGGTCCGGGCGAGGTCCCGGGCCGTGACCACGACCGTGCCGGATTCGTCACCGTCGCTCCCCGCCCAGGACCTGGAGGTTCTACCTCTTCGCCCGTCCGCCGTCCGCCGTCCGCCGTCCGCCGTCCCCCGTCCCCCGTTCGGCCGTCCGGTCGCGGCGTGCCCCCTTCTCGGAATCTTCGAGGAGGCCCTCAGCACAGGGGTGCGGACCCTTGCGCCCCGCCGTCCTGCCGGGTCAGGCGCAGGTCGCACGCCCTGACTCCGGCTTCGTCGAAGGCGCTCACCGCGTCCGCGGTGTCGTCGCCCCTGAGGGAAGGGGTCCGGGACAGGAGGAACCCCGCGGTCCGGTCCTCGTTGGTCACCGCGGCCCAACGGTAGTCCGCCGCGATCCCGACGATGACGTAGTTGGCCTCCTCCCCGGGGACGTAACCTCCGCCCGAGCGGGGCACGAAGGAGACGTTGAAGCGGGTGTTCGTGGAGTCCAGTGGACGAGCCGCGCCGTTCACCGTGGAGGCGGAACCCCACCAGGTCGCGCACGTGTTGCGCACGCCCAGGGTGCCGTCCGTCCGAGGGGTGTAGCGGGCCCGCACGTTCTTCTTGCACTGGAGCTCGAAGAGTTGGGGAATCGCGGCGATCTGGTACCAGTCCCCGGCGTAGCGGACCGGGTCGACCTTGGCCGGAGGCGCGACGGCCCCCGCTCCGTTCGTGACAGCTGCCGGAAGGAGGAGGGACACGGAGACGAGGACGGCGGCACGGCCGGAGTGGCGGTGAAGGGACACCTGGCTTCTCCTTGGTTGGGCGTCGACAACGCTCCCTTTTCCCGGCCCGCTACCGCGCCGGATGCACCGCCGTCTCTCCCGACCACGCGCCACGGCAGGGGTGGGTCGGCGTCGGGGCGGCGGGGAGGACGAGCCGCGAACGGGAAGACATGGCTGAAAACTCTTGCAGAAACTTGCGAAAGGCTGGGAGGCGTAACGAGAATGCCGGACATGACACCCCTCAAGGCACCCATACGGCGCGCCCTCGCCGGCGCCCCACTGATGGCGGCCCTCGTGCTGGCCGTCACCACCGCTGGGCCCGCCGCCGGATCCGGCAACGGGTCCGCCGATCCTGCACCCGGGGCCTCGGCTCCAGCGTGTGTGGCGTACGTCGAGAGCTGGCGGTACACCGACGTCCACAACGGCTGCGAGGGCACGGTCTCCGTCACCGTGGAATACGTGAACGGCCAAGGGGCGCCGTGCCGCACCATCGAGCCCGCGGGCAGCGCGACCTTCTCCGGCTACGGGACGAACGGCAACCACGTCACGGGACTGCGCACGTGCACCCCTGACGCCGCTGTCCCCGGAGGCGGCTGAGGCGACGCCTTTCGGTCGTCCGACGGCGACCGGACCCCCTCACCTCCCGTTGCCTCACGACGTAGCCCAGGCTGCGGCCGTCACCCCTTCCGTGCCGGAACCCGCAGATGCCTCGGTGAGAGCTTCGCGCTCACGGAAGTCGCCCTCGCCCTCGTCGACGTCCGCGGGCGCCTCCGCGGCCCGCCCCCGCACCTCCCCATGCACTGTCCACCAGCGCCGTAGCTGACCGCGCCGCCAGGGGACCGGCTGCCACACCGCCCTCCATGCCTACGTCCGCGTGGTCACCGGACACCACCTGGCCGATCGCGCCTGTTCGTAGCCTTCCGCCGGTCGGCAGTAGCCGGGCCACCTCGAACGGGTCGGCGGGCCAGTGCGGGAACACCAGGTCCCGCCAGCGCTGCTGGAACAGCACGCGCCGCACCGGGCGCGGGCCCGCGGGGTGAGCGGCTCGGCGGGCCGGTCGCCCTGGAACGAGGGGTCAACGAGGGGTCGTGGAAGGGCCGTGCGAGAGTGGTCTCTTCGGCATGTCCGCCCTACCGCACGATCTCGAGGACCGCACCGCTGCCGGGACGGACGAGACTCGCTCCTTCGGAGATCGCCCGCGCGATCACCTCCACCGCCTCCGGAACCGGCAGCCCCCGCGGCAGCCGGGGCGCTCGCCCCACCACGGCGCGCCCGGCGAATCCCGTGTCCATGTGCGGCAGGTCGATCTCCAGCACGGTCACTCCCCGGCGTCGCTGCTCGCGGCGGACCGCCGTCAGCCAGGTGGCCAGCGCGGCCTTCGCGGCGGCGTAGTCCGCCATCCCGGCCGGTGCAGCCTCGGCGACGATCCCGGTGACGGCCGCGAGGACCCCACCCTCGGGCAACCGGCCCGCGGCGGCCCGCAGGAACGCCATGGGGGCCAGCGCGTTCACCGCCATCAGGTGTTCCGACACCGCGTCCTCCACCTCCCCGGCCGGCCCGAAGGCCGCGACTCCCAGGCACGTGACGACGCCGTCCAGACCGCCCAGCTCCACCTCCGCCCAGTCGACCGTCTTCGCACAGGACGCGGTGTCCCAGGCGTCGAAGGCGCGGGCGGGAGCGTGCGCGCACGCCGCCGAGACGCGGGTGAGGGCATCGCGGTCGCGTCCGGCCAGCGCCGGGCGGGCACCCAGGGCGTGCAGCCGTACGGCGAGCGCGGTCCCGATCTCGCCGGTGGCACCCGGCACGAGGATCCGCGCACCTCGTAGCTCCATGGCCCGCCTCCCGCTCCCTGTCGACGACGAGTACTGCGCAAGTGGTTCGCCGCCCGGCCGCCGCCCGGATGCGGCCACGGGAACCGGAAGTGGCACGTGGGCCGCCAGGCGCGCCCTTCGGGAAGACAGTCGAATGGGATGCCGCAATCACACAGGAGGTCCCCGGCCGGTTGATCGCCTGGCGGTCGGTGGACGGCGCGGACATCGCCAACTCCGGCGAGGTCCGCTTCGTGGCCGCCCCGGGTGGTCGAGGAACCGAGATCCGGGTGACCCTGCGTTACGACCTGCCCGGGGGAGCGCTGGGCAAGGCCGTGGCGCGCTACTTCGGTGAGGAACCGCACCAGCAGCTGGACGACGACTTGCGCCGCTTCAAACAGATCGCGGAGACCGGCGAGGTCGTCCGTTCCGAAGGCGCGCCCGGTGGCAAACGGGCCCGCGGTGAATTCCCGCAGCACCCCGCCCGACCGCTGACCGCGAAGGAACTGAAGGAGGCCCTGGCATGAAGGCGAATTGTTGGACGGGACGCAACTCGGTCGAGGTGCAGGAAGTGCCGGACCCGTCGATCCTCAATCGCCGCGACGTCATCGTGAGGATCACCTCGACGGCGATCTGCGGTTCCGATCTCCACCTGCTCGACGGCTACGTCCCCACCATGGAGAAGGGCGACATCCTGGGCCACGAGTTCATGGGAGAGGTCGTGGAGGTGGGCCCGGGCATCGGCGACGGCAAGCTCCGCATCGGGGACCGGGTCGTCGTGCCCTTCCCCATTGCCTGCGGCGCCTGCGCGTCCTGCCGCGCGGAGCTGTACTCGTGCTGTGAGAACAGCAACCCCAACGCCGGCGTCTCGGAGAAGTTCTTCGGTCACCCCACCGCCGGCATCTACGGCTACTCCCACCTCACCGGAGGCTTTGCCGGCGGTCAGGCCGAGTACGCCCGCGTGGTCCTCGCCGACGCCAACGCTCTCAAGATCGAGTCGGACCTCACCGACGAGCAGGTCCTGTTCCTCTCCGACATCCTCCCGACCGGGTACATGGGTGCCGAGATGTGCGACATCCGGGAGGGCGATGTCGTCGCCGTCTGGGGTGCCGGTCCGGTCGGCCAGTTCGCCATGGACAGCGCACGGGCCATGGGAGCGGACAGGGTCATCGCGATCGACAAGGAGCCCTACCGGCTCGACATGGCAGCCGCCCAGGGCTACACCACCATCAACTTCGAGGACACCGACGTGCGGTCGGCCCTTCTCGAACTCACTGGCGGCCGGGGCCCGGACAAGTGCATCGACGCGGTCGGGATGGAAGCCACGCACGGGGCCTCCCACATCCACCTCTTCGACCGCGCCAAGCAGGCGGTCCGTTCCGAGACGGACCGGCCCCACGCCCTCCGGCAGGCCATCATGTCCTGCCGGAGCGGCGGAGTGGTGTCGGTCATCGGCGTCTACGGCGGGATGATCGACAAGTTTCCCGCGGGCTCCTGGATGAACAGGTCGCTGATTCTGCGCACCGGACAGTGCCACGTGCAGAAGTACATGGCACCGCTGTTGCGCATGATCGAGCAGGGCAAGATCGACCCCACGCGGATCATCACCCACCGGCTGCCCCTGGCCGAGGCGCCGACCGGCTATGACCTGTTCAAGAACAAGAAGGACCACTGCGAGAAGGTCGTCCTCACACCCTGAGGACCGGGACGCGGCGCGGCTTCGGTACTCGCTCGCCGCGCGCTCCGCTCCTCGGCCGGCCGGCCGCCGAAGCTCGACCGCCGGTCGCCGGACCGGGGAGGAAGTCGGCTCGTCGAGGAGGAGCGCGGCCGGACGGTGTTCTTCTGACCGGAGCTGCGTGATCGCGCGGGCGTTCGACATATTGGCCTAGACCTATTGTGTGGGGCGGTCGGTGACGGTACGTTCGTGTCCGGCTGCGCAGCCGGACGTACCGCACCTCCGCCCTCACCGCCGGAGCCCTCGCGCTCGGCGCGGCGGGCGCCGCCGAGGCCGTCCCCGGCACCGGCTTCTACGCCCGCAGCAACGACGCCTCGTACACCGAATGCGTGGCCGCTGCCCGGGCCGGCTACAACATCTGGGGCCCCGTGTACTTCTGCGAGCCCTTCAGCACCGACCGCCCGGACATCATCACCCTCTGGGTCCGCTACTGACCCATCCGCTCGGCGGCCTCGTGCGGACGACACGTCCGGCCGACCGTGCGGAGCGACATCCTTCCACCCTCACCCAGTACCCCAAGGCCCGAAGGCCGCAGCAGTGGCCGTGTTGTCCCCGTGCGCGGCCACCGGTCGCCCGCCTCGCAGAACCGGGGCGGTGGTGTGGGGAGGGCGGGGCCGGCCCGTCCGCTCCGGGCGCGGCATACGCCCGCGGTGTCGTGGTACTGCCCGCGGTGACCGGGTGCCCGGGCCGGTTCCCGACCTACGGTGACCGGCGGGAGTTCGGTCCCTCCTTGGCGGACAGCGGGCAGCCGGGTTCGCGACCCGGCCGCTTCGCTCTGGTGGGAACTCGACGGAGCGAGTCCGCGCTTTCGGCGAGCCGGGTGCGGATCGGGAAAGTCGTCCACAACGGGTTGCGGGAGTGGGGGGACGGTCCACGCGATGCGGTCCGGTCACCTTCCGGATCGGTCGCGGTCAGGGGCTCGCGTCGCGTCCCGGCAAGGGCCTTCATGCGTACGATGCGCCCATGGGTACCACTACGTCCGCCACGGTCCCCGACGAAGGCTCGACCGCGTTCCCCACGGCGTCCCGGTTGTGGCACGGCGTTCTGCTGACCGTTGTCCTGACGGCCGTGGGCATGGACCTGGTGCTGCTGTTCAGCGGTGGACCCGACCCGAACTCGGCCGAGGCTGCCACCGATGACAGCACCCTGAGCCGACTGGTGCGGATGTTCAGCTTCTTCACCATCGACAGCAACGTACTGGTCGCCGTGGTCTGCGTGCTGCTCATCCGCGACCCTCGCCGTGACGGTCGTCTCTGGCGCGTTCTGCGGTTCGCCGCTCTGCTGAGCATCGTCGTCACCGGCCTCGTCTTCGCGATCGTCCTCGCGCCGAAGGTGCACCTCCAGGGCATGGCCCTGGCGGCCACCATTGGTCTCCACTACATCGCGCCGCCCGCCGCGCTCATCGGTTGGCTCCTGTTCGGGCCACGCGGCCAGACCGACCTTCGCACCCTGCTGTGGGTGTTCGTCTGGCCGGCCGCCTGGATCGGATACACCCTGATCCACGGTGCCTTCGTCGACTGGTACCCGTATCCGTTCCTCGAAGTGTTCCGCCTCGGCTACCCCCGGGTCCTGGTCAATGTCCTGGTCATCCTCTTGGTGGCCGTCGTCATCACCCTCGTCCTCGCCCTGCTCGATCGCCTGCTCGTCGCACGCCGTCGGCGCACGGGGCGTCCCCGACCGTGACCGCCGCCGCCTGGAGCCTGCCGCCCCGCGGACGGGCGGTGGGGAGCGGAGCTTCCCCTTCCCACCGGCACGGCCGACACCCTGAGCGGCTCCTGCTGCTGTCGTCCATCACCCGGGCCCGATGAACGACAGGTCGATCTCTCCGCGGGGCCTTCTGCGACTGTGCCGGCCTCGACACCCTCCTGGCCGCCCGCTCGGCGGCCTGAGGGCGCGGCGCGGCCTGCGCGTCACGCGGGCGTCCCGCCCCATGGAGCGCCTCCTGGGTCTCACCGAACCTGTTCGCTCGTCGGTCGGTGAGGCGGGTGCGGTGAGTGGCTTGTAATGGATGCTCGTCCTGTGCGGCGCCCCGCGAGCCTGTTGTGGCGGCCCCTGGAGCGGGCTCTGGGTCGCTGAGCCCCTTGCTGCCGGCGCTTCAGCGGGCATGGCCACGCCCCCGCCCCCTTTCCAGCTCTGTCGTCATCGAGTGGATGACATCTCGCTTGTCATCGTTTCGATGACATGGTAGAACGGGGGCACGTTGAAGCGCATTGGCAGTCATTGCCTGAACCGACCGGAGGTGTTGTCCAGATGTTGATGCGCACTGACCCGTTCCGTGAGATGGACCGGATCTTCCAGCAGTTGTCGGGTACGTCGGGGACGTG
>NZ_JBEOSD010000164.1:0-17794 GCF_040302735.1 Streptomyces sp. NPDC097619
TGTCCGTCACCGATCGGGGGCTCCGCCCCCGGACCCCCGCGCCTCAAACGCCGGCGGGGCTGGATTTTGCCTCCGTCGGCGTTCGGCTGTCCGTCACCGATCGGGGGCTCCGCCCCCGGACCCCTGCGCCTCAAACGCCGGCGGGGCTGGATTTTGCCTCCGTCGGCGTTCGGCTGTCCGTCGGTGGGGTTGATTTTTGCCCCGTCGTCGTTCGGCTGTCCCCTCCGTGCAGCACCGAGGGCCCGGTCGCCGGATGGCGGTCGGGCCCTCGGTTCGCGCCGGGGCGCCGGGCCCGCGGTCCACGGCGGGCCCGGCACGGCCGGGGGACGGAGCAGGTGCCCCCGGCCGTCCCGGGGTCAGGGGGTGATCTCCAGCTGGCCCATCATTCCGGCCACGCTGTGCTCCTGCAGGTGGCAGTGGTACACGTACTTGCCGGGGCTGCCCTTGAAGGTGGCCTGGATGCGGACGCTCTCGCCCGGCCGCACCAGCACGGTGTCCTTCCAGCCCTCCTCGCCCGGGGCCGGCGGCTTGCCGTCCCGGTCCAGGACGCGGAACTGCACCAGGTGCACGTGGAAGTTGTGGTCGATGCCGCCGAAGGGGGAGTCCACCGTGTCGGCGTTGTAGATCCGCCAGATCTCGGAGGTGCCCTCCTTGATCACGGCGTCCACCCGGTTCGGGTCCCACTCCAGGTCGTTGATCGCGTACGCCATCATCGAGGGCGCCACGGCCAACTTGAACTCGCGGGTGCGCACCGGCGAGGGCAGCGGGGGCAGCGGACGCAGCCGCGCGGGGACCCGGCTCGGGTCCACGGCCTCGCGCTCCACGTCGAAGCGCACCACCGGCCCCGAGGGCTCCGACAGGGTCAGCTTGCTGCCCAGGGCGTGCTTGGCGAAGTCCACCACGACCTCGGCCCGCTCACCGGGGGCCAACGTCAGCTTCGTGACCTTCACCGGCTCCGGCAGCAGACCGCCGTCCGAACCGATCTGCACCATCTCCGCCCCGCCGAGGTCCAACTCGAAGATGCGGTGGATGGAGGCGTTCAACAGCCGGAAGCGGTACTTGCGGCGGGCCACCGGGAAGTACGGCTGCGGCTTGCCGTTGGCGAGGAAGGTGGAGCGGGCCTCGGGCCGCTCCACGTCCAGGATCAGGCCGCCCTTGTCGTCGAAGTGGGCGTCCCGGATCAGGATCGGCACGTCGTACGCGCCGCTCGGCAGGTTCAGGCCGTACTCGTCGGGGCCGTCGATCAGGTAGAAGCCGTGCATGCCCTTGTAGACGTGCTCGGCCTCCCAGTGGTGCGTGTGGTCGTGGTACCACAGCGTCGCGCCCGGCTGGGAGTTCGGATAGGTGAAGGTCCGCGAGGCGCCCGGGGCGATCAGGTCCATCGGGTAGCCGTCGTTGTCGGCCGACACGTGCGCCCCGTGGACGTGCACGGTCGCCCCGTGGTCCAGCCGGTTGGTGTAGCGGATCTTCACCGGGCGGCCCGAGCGGGCCCGGATCGTCGGCGCGACGAACTGGCCGTTGAAGGTGATGGCCGCCGTGGTCATCCCGGGCAGCACGTTCACGTCCGCGTTCTTCACGGATATCTCGTACTCGTCGGCCTCCGCGGTGCGCCGGACCGGGGCCAGCACGGGAGGCACCGGCATCCGCACCGCGAACGGCGTGGCCGCCGCCACCGGGCTCATCCGGGCGTTCTTCGCCAGCCCGTGCCCGCCGCCGTGCCCGTGCCCCGGAGGGGTCTTCCCCGCGACCGGCTCCGCGGTCCCGCGGGCCGCGACCACGGCCGCCGTACCGCCCGCCACGGCGGCCCCCGCCCCGATGGCCAGCAGGCGTCGTCTGTCCAGCATGTCTTCCCCTTGTCGGTGCTCGCCGGTGCTCTCTCCGGGGTGCGGCCCCCGGATCCCGACGGCCGCACGGGCCGAGCATGTCAGCGCCAACTGCCTTGTCCCTCTTCGAGATTGCTCTGTTCGCCGTGATCAGGAACTCAGTCCGGAAAGCGCCCACCGGGCCCCCGCGCGGGGGGTGCATTCCGCCGCAATCCATGAGATGCCCCGCCCCGTCGTCCGATGTGAAGCTGCCAGGGGCGCCGCAGGCCGGCGCCGCTTACGGGACGGAAGCGACGCACCGGGCGAGACGCACACGAACGGAGAAGGTGACGCGGTATGGCGGGTCTGCAGAGGGTGAAGCCGGACACCGGGCTCGACGAGGTGGTGGAGATCCTGGAGACCGACGGCGGGGTGATCGTCGAGGACCTCGCCGACCCGGGCACCATGAAGGGACTGTGGGAGGACCTGGGACCCGCCCTGGAGGACCACGACTTCAGCGCCGACTGGTACAACGGCACCCGCACCCGCCGGGTCTCCTCCATCTTCGCCCGCACCGCCCGGCTCACCCCCGTGGTGACCCACCCGCACTTCCTCGGCGCCGCCCGCCGGATCATGCAGAAGCCCGTCCCCATGTGGATCGGCCGGTCCCGCACCGAGATGACCCCCACCGTCCAGATCAGCGGCACCCAGGCCATCCAGATCCACAAGGGCCAGGGCAAGCAGCCCCTGCACCGCGACGACGCCCTGCACCTGCGCCGCCACCCCGGCCCCACCAGCCGGGTCCAGTTGATGCTCGCCATGAGCGACTTCACCGCCGCCAACGGCGGCACCATGGTCATCCCCGGCAGCCACCACTGGGACGACGAACGGCCCCCGCTCGCCGAGGAGGCCCTGCCCACCGAGATGACCGCCGGATCCGGCCTGATCTGGCTCGGCGGCGTCTACCACGGCGGCGGCGCCAACACCACGGACACCCCGCGCACCGGCCTCACCATCGCCATCGACCTGGGCAACCTCCGCCAGGAGGAGAACCAGTACCTGGCCGTCCCCAAGGAAGCCGTCCTGCGCTACCCCGAAGAGGTCCGCCGCCTCCTCGGATACGACCGCTGCCCGCCCGGCCTGGGCTGGTACGAGATGGAAGACCCCTACCTCGTCCTCGAACGCGAAGCCGGCTGACACCCTCCGCGCCCCCGCCCCCCGGGGCGCGCGCAGCCCGGCACCGCAGAGCGCCCCCGGCCTGACACCGCAGGCCGGGGGCGCTCCCCGCGTCCGCCCCGCGGGGCACCGGAGGTACCGGTGCACCCGGGGGGCGGGGGCTCAGGCCAGGCTGAGCGGGGCGTCCGGGGCGGTCACCGTCTCCCGGGCCACCGCCGTGAACGCGGCGGCGAACTCCCGCATCGTGGCCTCGTGGTACAGGTTCGTGTTGTAGCCGACGTGCCCCAGCATCTGCCCCGACAGCGGGTCGATGTCCAGCTGGAACATCACCCCGTCCGGCACGTCCGTGCTCACCGGCTGCGACAGCTCGCGGCGGCGGATCTCCGAGACCACCAGGTCCCCGGCCTCCTCCCCGGCCAGCGCCGGGAACTGGAACACCTGGAAGGCCACCACCCCGAGGTCGTCCGCGCCGAAGGAGGCCGCCAGCGCCGGTGCCTGCGCGACCACCTGGCCGAAGGGCAGCGGGTTCGCGTACGCCTTCAGGCAGGTGCTCCTGGTCCGGGTCACCAGCTCGCGGAAGGTCCCCGCGCCCGCCAGCTCCGTGCGCAGCGGCACGAAGTTGAAGAAGGCCCCGACGGTGTTCTCGAACCGGCCCGGGCCGCGGCCCGCGGCCATCGTCGGCACCACGATGTCCGTACCGCCCGTCTTCCGCGCCAGGAACACCTGGTACGCGGCGAGCAGCACCATGAAGGCCGAGCTGCGGGTCTCCTTGGCCAGCGCCAGGGCGGTGGAGGTCAGCTCCGCGTCCACCTGGAAGCGGTGCACGGCGGTGCCCTTCGGGACGGCCGCGGACTTCAGGTGGTCGGTGGGCACCCCGGTGATCCCCGCCCCGTCCAGGGTCTCCCGCCAGTAGGCCCGGGCCTTCACGTCGGCCTCCGGGGCGTACTTCTCCCGCTCCCACACCGCGAACTCCCGGAACTGCGTGACCTCCGGCAGTTCCGCCGTCGCGTACCCGCGGCGGCGCGCGTACAGCACCCCCAGGTCGCGGATGATCAGCTGCATGGAGACCTCGTCGGCGGCCGTGTGGTGGACGATCAGCACCAGTACCGACTCGGTCTCGTCGAAGCGGCCCAGCACCGCGCGCAGCAGCGGCAGCTCCCCGACCCCGTACAGGCCGCCCTCCAGCTCGATCAGCAGCTCCTCGGCCCGCCGGTCCCGCAGCGCCGGGTCCGGCTCCGGCAGGTCCCGCACGGTCAGGGTCACCGGGGACGGCGGCACGATCTCCTGCCGCTGGCCGCCCGGGGTCCGCACGATCGTGGTGCGCAGCGCCTCGTGGCGGGCCACCACGTCGTCCAGGGCCCCCTGGAGGGCGCCCGTCTCGACCTTCCCGGAGAGCCGCCAGCCCGCGACGATGTTGTAGACGGGACCGAAGGGCCCCTTCTCGTCGCCCTGGTCGAACATGCACAGGAATTCCTGGTTGAAGGAGAGCGGGATGCTCATGGGGTCCCCATTCTGGGTCGGACGGGAGGCGGGTCGGACGGGAGGCGGGTCGGGCGGGAAGGGGCGGGCCGGTGTGCGCCACAGCAGGCCGGATCGCGGATCCGGCCTGCTGTGGGGGCGGGGCCCCGCCGCGGCGGACGGGGCCCCGGGCGGTGCGGGTCAGCGCAGCTCGGCGTTGCCGGCCTCCGCCGCCGCCAGGAACTCGCCGCGGGACAGCGCGGCGGCGATCAGCTCGATGTCGTCCGACATGAAGCGGTCCTGCTCCAGGGTCGGGACCAGCGCGCGGATGTGCTCGTACGCGGCCCTGCCCGCCGGGCTCAGCAGCGGGTAGCGGCCGGACAGGTCCACCGCCTGCGCCGCGGCCAGGAACTCCACGGCGAGGATGCGGGTGTTGTTCGACAGCACGCGGCGGGCGTTGCGGGCCGCGATCAGGCCCATGCTCACCACGTCCTGGTTGTCGCCGTTGGACGGCACCGACTGGATCGAGGCCGGGCCGATGGTCCGGTTCTCGGCGACCAGCGCGGTGGCCGGGTACTGGGCCCCGGCGAAGCCGCTGTTGAGGCCCGGGTCGCCCTTGACCAGGAACTCCGGCAGGCCGTCGGAGAGGTAGCGGTTCAGGAGGCGGTTGGTGCGGCGCTCGGAGAACACCCCGAGCTGGGTCAGCGCGATGGAGACGTAGTCCATCGCGAAGGCGATGGGCTGGCCGTGGAAGTTCGCGCCGTGGAAGATCTCCTGACCCTCGAAGAACAGCGGGTTGTCGTTGGAGGAGTTCAGCTCGATCTCCAGCTTCTGCACCGCGTGGTACAGGGTGTCGCGGACGGCGCCGACCACCTGCGGGATCGCCCGCAGGGTGTACGCCTTCTGCAGGTACACCTTCGTGCGGTGCACGCCCTCCCCGGACTTCGCGGCCTCCGCCTGGCGGCGCAGCTCGGCGTGCTCCACCGCCAGGTCGCTGCCGCGCAGCAGGGCCCGCATGTTCGCGGCGGTGTCGATCTGCCCCTGGTGCGGGCGGGCCAGGTCGTGGCCCTCGGCCAGGAACGGGCTGGTGGAACCCTTCAGGGCCTCCACCACCAGCGCGGTGACGATCTCGGCCTGGCGGACCTGCTCCAGGGCGCGGCCCACCACCAGCGAACCGAGGCCCGTCATCGCGGAGGTGCCGTTGATGAGGGCCAGGCCCTCCTTGAAGCGGAGCTGGAGGGGCTCGACGCCCTTCTCGCGCAGGACGTCCGCGGTCCGGGCCCGGACCCCGTCGCGCAGCACGTAGCCCTCGCCGATGAGGCTGGTCGCGATGTGCGCCAGCGGGGCCAGGTCGCCGGAGGCGCCCAGCGAGCCGATCTCCGGGATGGCCGGGGTGATGCCCAGGTTCAGGTAGAGGGCCAGCCGCTCCAGGAGCTCCGGGCGGACCGCGGAGTAGCCGCGGGCCAGGGCGTTGAGGCGGGCGGCGACGATGGCCCGGGCCTCGTCCTCGGCGAACAGCGGGCCCACACCGGCGCTGTGGCTGCGCACCAGGTTGGTCTGGAGCTCCACCTCCTTGGAGGTGTCCACCAGCATGTAGATCATCTCGCCGTAGCCGGTGGTGACCCCGTACACGGGGGTGCCGTCGGCGACGGTGTCCTCGAACATGCGCCGGCTCTCGGCGGCCTTGGCCAGGGCGGATGGGGAGATCCCGACCTCGGCGTTCTCCTCGGCCACGCGCCGCACCGCGGGGATGTCCAGGGTCCGGCCGTCGAACTGGACGGCCCCGCTGCTCTCCGATTCGATCTGGAGTTCGGCGTCGACGATCGTCATTTTTGACTCCACTGTGTAGGCAAAGGGCAGAAAACGGCTCTGGTGCCGGGGCTGGGGTCCTGCACCAGACGTGGACTCGGGACCCCGCGGCCGCGCTCGCGCGCGCCGCGGGCGGTACGGGTGCACGGGCGGCATCGACCGTGCGCGTTCCGTCGTACGGGCCGTCCCGGACCCCGCGCGGCCGCGCGGGTGGTACGGGTGGAGCGGGAGACGGGCGCCCCGGACCGGCCGCGGGGCGCCCGCCGCGGTCTAGGGCAGGGCGGCCAGGGCGCGCCGGTCGACCTTGCCGCCGGCGTTCCGGGGCAGGCCGTCCAGGGTCCGGAAGGCCACCGGGAGCATC
Source organism: Streptomyces sp. NPDC097619 (assembly GCF_040302735.1). Taxonomy (NCBI): domain Bacteria; kingdom Bacillati; phylum Actinomycetota; class Actinomycetes; order Kitasatosporales; family Streptomycetaceae; genus Streptomyces; species Streptomyces sp. NPDC097619. The sequence continues at coordinate 6,607 of NZ_JBEOSD010000164.1, forward strand.
GACTTGCCGAACCGGCGCCGCAGGAAGGCCCGCCACACCGCCGGGGACACCGGCGCGGCGTCCTCCGCCGTCCGCGCCGGCACCACGTACGCCACGAGCCGGGAGACCAGCCCGTCGGCACCGGTGTGCGCGACGACGGCGCAGTCCGTCACCGACTCGTGCGCGGCCAGGGCCGCCTCGATGTCGGTGAGTTCCATGCGCACCCCGTAGAACTTGATGCGGGTGTCCCCGCGGCCCCGGAACTCCAGGGCCCCGTCCCACCGCCACCGGCCCAGGTCGCCCGCCCGGTAGCAGCGGTCCGCGGTCCCGGCCAGCGGCCGGAAGGCGGTCCGACCGGCCGGGTCGGCCGGATCCCCGCCCACGTACCCGGGGGTGATGTGCGGGCCGGTGACCACGATCCGGCCCGTCACCCCCGGCGGGCAGGGACGGTCGGAGTCGTCGAGGACGAGCACCTGCCGGCCCGGGATGGGCCGGCCCACCGGCACGGTGCCCGTGACCGGGCCCGTCACCTCGTGCCAGGTCGCCAACACCGTCTCGGTGGCGCCGTACAGGTTCACCAACCGCACCCCCGGCAGGGCCGCCCGCAGGCCGCCCGCCAGTTCCCCGGGCAGCGGCTCGCCCGCCAACAGCAGGTGGTCCAGAGCGGGGAAGCGGCGCGGGCCGCCCGCGGGCGAGGCCACCGCCAGCAGCTCCCGGGCGAAACTGGGAACCGTCTGGAACAGCGTGATCCGCTCCTGCTCCAGCCAGTCGGCCAGCTTCTCCGGATGCGCCCGGATCCGGTCCGGGACCGGCACCACGGTCGCCCCGGCGGCGAGTCCGGCGAACAGCTCCACCAGGCTCGCGTCGTACGAGGGCGAGGCCCACTGCGCCACCCGCGAGCCCGGCCCGATGCCGAACTCGTCGGCGAACCAGCCCGCCAGCTGCGCCAGCGTCCGGTGCGTCTGCGGGATCCCCTTCGGGATGCCCGTCGAGCCCGAGGTGTGCGTGACGTACGCCCAGGCGTCCGGGTCGGCGTGCACCGGGAACTCCACCGAGGACCCGGCCACCGGCGGCCGCGCCGGCGGCAGCTCGGACGGCACGAACACCGTGCCGCCCCGCTCCCGACGGAACCAGGCCACCAGCTCGTCCTCCTCGGCGCCCGCCGGCGGCGGATCCGACAGCAGGCACACCGGCCGCACCCCGTCGAGCACGTCGCGGCCCCGCTCGCCCGCCTTCTCGGGGGCCAGACAGACCGCGTACCCGCCGACCGCGAACGCGCCCAGCAGGGCCGCCGTCCGACCCGGCCCGTTGGCCATCCGCACCGCCACCGGGTCCCCGGGGGCCACCCCGAGGGCCCGCAGCCCGTGCGCCACGGCCTCCGCCCGCTCCTGCAACTCCCCGTAGGAGGCGGCCGTACCGGCACCCGCCAGCGCCGCCGAACCGGGCGCCGTCAGCGCCGCGGCCCGCACCGCCACGTGCACCGGCGGACCGCCGGGGGAGGCCGCCCGCAGGTCCGCGGCCCGCACCACGGCCCGGGTGCGCTCCGGGTCCGCCAGCTCCAGATCCGCCACCGGCGAGCCCGGCGCGGCCAGCGCCGCCGTCAGCAGCGTCCGCAGCTGCCGCAGCACGGCCTCCGCGGAACCCCGCTCGAACAGCGCCGCCCGGTACTCCAGCGACCCCTCCAGGGAGGACACCGCCTGCTGGATCGTCAGCGTCAGGTCGGTGCGGGCCGTCGCGTCGTCCGCGGGCCGCCGCCGCACCACCGCGCCCGGCAGCCACAGCTCGCCGGCCGCCGTGTCCTCGTACACGAACATCACGTCGCACAGCGGGATCCGGTGCGGCCGACCGCCGTCCGCGTTCAGCGCCCGCGTCAGCATCCCGTACGGCAGCTCCCGGTGCTCCCGGGCGGCCCGTACGGAACGTCCCACGCGGGCCAGCAGCTCGCGGAAGGACGGGTTCCCGGACAGGTCGCCGAGCAGCACCAGATGGTTGCGGAACGGGCCGATGACATCGGCGAAGCGGGTCCCGGCGGGCCGCAGACTGGACGGCACGCCCACCGTCAGCCGGTCCTCGCCGGTCTGCCGGGACAGCACCGCCAGCAGCGCCGCCAGCAGCACCGTGTACGGGGTGGTCTCCTCGGCCCGGCACAGATCCGCCAGCCGCCCCGCCAGGTCCGGCCCCCAGTCGAAGCGCAGGGTGCCGCCCAGGGTGGCCGTGCCCGGCGGCCGGGCCCGGTCCACGGGCAGCGCCGGCTCGGCGGGCAGCGGGGTCAGGTGCCCCACCCACCAGTCCAGCAGCCGCCGCTGGTGCGCGGACGGCTCCTGGAGCCTGCGCAGCGCCGCGAAGTCCGCGTACTGCGGGGCGGGCAGCAGCAGTTCGTCCGGCAGCGGACGGCCGAAGGCGGCCGCCTCGTACCGCGCGGACAGCTCGCTCATCAGCACCGACAGGGACCGCTCGTCCCCGAGGGCCTGGTGCAGGCGCAGGGTCACCAGGTGCCCGGTCCGGCCCGGCCCCACCCCGAGCCGGGCGGCGGGGGCGCCGCCCGGCCCGGCGGGGGCGGCCCGCAGCACCTCGTGCCGCGTGGTCACCTCCCGCCAGGCGGTCCGCAGGGCCTCCGGGTCGAACTCCCCGGTGACGGTGTACGCCCGGTGCAGGTGGTACCCGGGCGCGTCGGGAACCCGTGCCTCCGGGGGTCGCCACGTCTCCGGTGCCTCCGCCGAGCGGGGACCGGGCGGTGCCGAGCCCGAGGTCGGCGCGGCGGGTGCCGCAGATGCCTCGATCACTGGTTCCCTCCGTCCTGGCCGTACCGTGCGCGGATCAGCTCGCGACCAGGTCCTTCGCGGGCTTCTCCGGCTTGATGGGCACCGGCGCCGGGCGCGGGGCCGGGGTGGGCGCGGTGCCGGTGAGACCCGCGATCAGGTTGCGCGCGGTGTTCCACAGCACGCGCCCGACCAGGGCCGGTTCCATCAGGGACTCGGGCCGCGCCACCAGGCCGGCGGCCCGCATGTAGGCGGCGGTGACCTTGCCGTCGGTGACCGCGGCCTTCTGCACCAGCTTCAGGTAGAACTGGGCGGCCCGGACCTGTGCGGTCCGCTCGCCCTCCACGCCCTTGAAGGACAGGTCCACGCTGTTGGTCATCTCCCACGGCGGGTCGATGACGTCGTGCGCGAGGTCCCGGAAGTACTGCAGGGGCTGTGGGGCCGCACCGGTGTGCAGGTGCCCGCGCAGGGTCAGCGCCGACAGCGCCGCCACCGTCATGCCCTGGGCGTAGATCGGGTTGAAGCAGGTGACCGCGTCACCGACGACGACCAGGCCGTCGGGGAAGCGGGTCAGCTTCTCGTAGCGGCGCCGCAGCGTCGTCGGGAAGCGGAAGGCCACCGGCTCGTCCAGGGGCTCGGCGTGCTGGAGCGCCTCGTAGATGTCGGGCACGGCCAGGGTCTTCACCCACTGGTACAGGCCCTCCTGGTCGGTGGGAGGGTGGTCGCCGAGGAGGCCGTAGGTGGTCAGCTCCACCCGGTCCCCGTCGGTCTTCGTGAAGATCGCCCCGCGCGGGACCTCGGGGGAGGCCGCCGGGTTGATGGAGAGGTCCCCGAAGTACGGGTCGGCCGTCAGCTTGTAGTGCTGGGTGACGTAGCCGAGGCCGATCTTCTTGCGCTCCTCCTCCACCCGCCCGTAGCCCAGGTCCTCCAGCCACACCGGGGTGCGCGAACCGCGGCCGGTGGCGTCGACGACCAGGTCGGCGGCGAGCACCTCCTCGGTGTCGCCCGAGCGCACGGACACGCCCGTGACGGTCCGGTTGTCGGGGGTGGTCTCCAGGCCCAGGATGTCGGTCTCCTCGCGGAAGACCACGTTGGGCAGGGCGTGGGTGCGGTTGCGGATGTGCTTCTCCAGCATCGGCCGGCTGGCCGCCACGCAGGTCAGGCCCGCGCTCTGCGGCTTCAGCCGCTTGCCGTTGAAGTACCAGCGGACGTGCCCGGCCAGGTCGCCGGTGGGCACGCCGTCCGCGAAGAGCTCCTCCGTGATCCCCGGGTAGAACTCCTCCATCACCTCCTGCCCGCGCGCGAGCAGCCCGTTGATGTGGCGGCTCTGCGGGCAGTTGCGGCGCGGGCCGTCCACCCCGAGCAGCTTGTCCCGGTCGACGATGAGCACCTCGTCGTAGGCGTCGGCGAGCACGCGCGCCGCGAACAGGCCGGCGATGCTTCCGCCGAGTACCACCGCGCGAGTCCCGGTCTTGTCGCCCGTCACGGAAACCTCCTCGATATAGGTGAGTGAGCTGTTGTCGGCTTTTCCAGCCCGTTTTCCAGCCGTAGACATGTCAGCTCCCGATTCCGAAATGGGCCTTCGAGAACTCACGGTTCGCGTGGGAATTCAGGAACACGGCGATTCCCGCGTGGGAGTGCTGCATGGAAAGGTCCCGCCAGATCCGCTCCATGCGCTCGCCGTGTTTCACGGCGCTGGAACCGGCGGTCGGGTACAGGTACGACTCCACGGCCCGCCAGCACATCCGGATCACCTCGCGGCAGGCCAGCACGATCCGCAGCTCCCGGGCCGGCGTGAAGTACGCCGGACCCCGCTCCGCGTACTGCTGCCACTGCCCGATCGCCCCGTTCAGCGCCGACTCGGCGGCCTGCAGGAGCCCGGCGGCCTCTCCGTACCAGTACTGGAAGTCGGGGTCCGCGGTGCGCGGCAGGATCGGCGGGAACAGCGTCTGCCGGGAGCGCATCAGCTCCTCGTACGCGTCCAGCGCGGCCTGCCCCATGCCCAGGGCCAGCGCGGCGTCCTCCAGCACCATCACGCTCAGCGGCCCGCCCCCGTAGAGGCTGTTGCCGTGCAGCGCCAGGCCCGGGGTGCCGCCGGTGACGGTGGCCTGGCTCAGGTGCATGGGCAGCACCCGGTGCGCGGGCACGTGCGCGCCCGCCACCCGGACGCTGTTCGAGCCGCTGCCCTTCAGCCCCAGGTGGTGGCCCCAGTCGTCGAGGACCTCGTAGTCGGCGCGGGGCACCACGAACATCACCGGGTAGGGCTCCCCGCCGTCCTCCGGGGTCACCAGGGCGTGCGCCACCAGGTGCGTGGAGTAGGGGGCGCCCGAGCAGTAGTTCCAGGTGCCGGTGACCGTCCAGCCGCCGTCCGGGGCCGGTACGGCCGTGCCCGTCGGCGCCACCGTCGCCGGGGCGATGAACTCGCCGCCCGCGAACACCTCCGCCTGGGTCCGCTCCTCGAACAGGGTGCCCACCGCGTGGGCGTGCGCCGCGCCCAGGCAGTACATCCAGCCCGTCGAGGGGCAGCCCCGGGTCAGGGCCACGACCACCTTGAAGAAGGTGTCCAGGCCCAGCTCCAGGCCGCCGTACCGCTTCGGCACCAGGATCCGGTACAGCCCGGCCGCCGCGAACGCCTCGTGGGTGTCGGGGGCGTAGCAGGTCCGCTCCTCGGTCTCGGCCTGACGGTCGATCAGCGAATAGGCGATGGCGCGGGCCCGTTCGACGATCTCCTCCGCGGTCGTTCCGGGTTCGGGCGGCAGCGAGAAAGCCGCCCCGGTGTTGTTCGCGGTCACTGTCATAGCCACGCGGTTCCTTTTCTCGGACGGACCAATCGGGCGCTCGGCCGTGCAGGCAGGTTCACAGCGGCCCGCACCGGGGTGCATCTCTTCGATTGCGGTGCGGGCCGGGTGAAACGCTCGCGCTCCGGAAAGGACGGATCAGGCCGGAACGGAACCGGACAGGCCGCCGTCGACGACGAGTTCCTGGCCCGTGATGTACGCGGCCCGCGAGGACAGCAGGAACGCCACCGCGTCCGCGATGTCCCCGGGCTTGCCGAAGGCGCCCACCGGCACCTGGGAGCGGAAGTACTCCTTGACCGGCTCCACCGGGGCGACCATGTCGAACATCTCCGTGTGGATGTGGCCCGGGGTCACCGCGTTCACCCGGATCCCGCGCTCGGCCAGGTCCGGGGCGAGGGTCCGCGGCAGGTTCAGCACGGCCGCCTTCGTCGCCGCGTACACCGAACCGGCGCCCATGCCGCGGTGCACCAGCCAGGACGCGTTCAGGACCACCGAACCGCCGTCCTCCAGGACGGACAGCGCCTTCTGCACCGTGAAGAAGGTGCCCTTGAAGTTGATGGCGACGACCTCGTCGAAGCCCTCCTCCGTGACGTCCGCGGTCCGGGCGTTCAGGCCGACGCCCGCGTTCGCGAACACGCCGTACAGGCTGCCGAAGCGGGCCCGGACCTGCGCGATGACCCCGTCGAGGTCCGCGGTGCGCGACACGTCCGCGGCGACGGTCAGCACCCGCTCCCCGGCGTCCAGCTCCTTGGCGGCGGCGTCCAGGCGCTCGGCGCTCCGGCCCACCAGGACCACGTTCGCGCCCTCGGCCAGGAGCCGCTTGGCGGTGGCCAGGCCGATGCCGCTGCCACCACCGGTGATGAGTACGGTCTTGCCGTCGAAGTCAGTCATGCGGCCAGGATCAGGACGGCCCGCCGATCGGCGCATCTTTCGGATTGCGGTGCCCCCGCCCCCGCCGGCCTCCGCCCGAACACCTCCTGCCCCGGCCCCCGCCCCCACTGCGCAACCACGGAGATGCGCAGGCCAGTGCGGGGGTGGCACCGTCGAGCGGCCTGGCCCGGGCCCGGCCGGAGACGGCCGGTCCGGCTCCGTCACGACCCCCGGGGAGTCCCGTTGCGCACCGTGCACCGCACCTGCCCGATCTGCGACGCCGTCTGCGGACTGCGGCTCGAACTCGAGGACGACGGCCGGGTGGCCTCCGTCCGCGGGGACGACAAGGACCCCCTCTCCCGGGGCTACATCTGCCCCAAGGGCGCCAGTCTCGGCCGCATCGACGAGGACCCCGACCGGCTCACCCGCCCCCTGGTCCGCACCGGCGACACCTGGCGCGAGGTCAGCTGGGAGGAAGCCTTCGAGACGGTCGAGCGCGGCCTCACCGGCGTCATCGAGCGGTACGGGCGCGACGCCGTCGCCGCGTACTTCGGGAACCCGACCTTCCACACCATGGGCGGGATCTTCTACCGGATGCCCCTCGCCCAGTCCCTGGGCACCGTCAACCTCTACAGCGCCAGCACCATCGACCAGATACCCAAGCACGTGGCCGGCGGCCTCATGTACGGCTCCGGCACCGCCATCTCCGTCCCCGACGTGGACCGCACCGACTTCCTGCTGGTCATGGGCGCCAACCCGATGGAATCCCACGGCTCCCTGTGCGCCGCCCCCGACTTCCCCGGCCGGCTCCGCGCCCTCAAGGCCCGCGGCGGCCGCCTCGTCGTCGTGGACCCGCGCCGCACCCGCACCGCCGCCATCGCCGACACCCACCACTTCATCCGGCCCGGCACCGACGCCCTGCTGCTCCTCGCCCTCGTGCACACCCTCTTCGCCGAGGACCTGGTGAACCTGCGGGTGGAGGTGGACGGCCTGACGGAACTGCGGGCGTACGCGGACCCCTTCGGCCCCGAGGCCGTCGCCCCGCTCTGCGGGATCCCCGCCGCGGACATCACCACCCTCGCCCGGGACCTGGCCGCCGCGCCCAGCGCCGCCGTCTACACCCGGATGGGCACCTCCACCGCCGAGTTCTCCACCCTCACCCAGTTCCTCGTCGAGGCCGTCAACGTCCTCACCGGCAACGTGGACCGGCCCGGCGGGGTGATGTTCCCCAAGCCCGCCACCATGGAGGTCCCCTGGGGCCCGAAGCCCTTCGAGATGGGCCGCTGGCACAGCCGGGTCCGGGGCCTGCCCGAGGCCCTCGGCGAGTTCCCCGTCGGCACCCTCGTCGACGAGATCGAGACCCCGGGGGAGGGGCAGGTCCGGGCCGTCATCACCGTCGCCGGGAACCTGGTCGTGTCCGCGCCCAGCGGGCCCCGCTTCGAGAAGGCCCTCGCCGGCCTCGACTTCATGGTGGCCGTCGACCCGTACCTGAACGAGACCACGAAGCACGCCCACGTCATCCTGCCGCCCCCGCGGATCCTCCAGAGCCCGCACTACGACCTGCTGCTCCTCACGGTCACCGTGCGGAACTACACCCGCTTCTCCCCGCCCGCCCTGCCCCTGGAGCCCGGACAGCTCTCCGAGGGCGACATCCTCGCCAAGCTGGCCCTGATCGCGGCCGGGGCGGGCGCCGACGCGGAACCGGCCCAGCTCGACGAGATGGTCCTCGGCCAGCTCCTCGGCATCGGCACCCAGATCCCCGGCACCCCCTTCCACGGCATGGAACTCCCCGAGGCCCGGGCCTCGCTCACCGGGGAGAGCGGGGCCGAGCTGGTCCTCGACGTGATGCTGAAGATGGGCCCGTACGGGCTCTCCCTGGAGGAGCTGCGCAAGCACCCCAACGGCCTCGACCTCGGACCGCTGCAACCCCGCCTCCCGGAGGTCCTGGCCACCGACGGCGGCCGGCTCCGGCTGGCCCACCCCGACCTGGAACCCGAGCTCGGCCGACTCGCGGAGCGGCTGGCCGCCCCCGCCGCCGAGACCATCCTCATCGGCCGCCGCCAGCTCCGCTCCAACAACAGCTGGCTGCACAACGTCGAATCCCTCGTCGGCGGCAGCAACCGCTGCACCCTGCACGTCCACCCCGACACCGCCGACCGGTACGGGCTGGGGGACTGGGCCGAGGTCACCTCCGCCGCCGGTGGCCTCGTCGTCCCCGTGGAGCGCACCGACCGGGTCATGCCGGGCGTCGTCAGCCTCCCGCACGGCTGGGGCCACGCGGGCTCTCCGCTCCGGGTCGCCTCCCGGTACCCCGGCCACAACGCCAACGCCCTCACCGACGACTCCGTCCTCGACGGGATCTCCGGCAACGCCGTCTTCAACGGGGTGCCGGTGGTCCTCGCCGCGGCCGAGGCCCCGCCGGAGGCCGCGACCGCGGCCCAGGAGCTGCCGGTGCCCGCCGAAGCGGCCCTGTTGCCGCTGTTGACCGGCTGAGGCGCCCCCCGCCTCCCTCCCCCGCCCCCGTCCTCCCTTTCCCCCTTTTTCCTCCCTCGGATGGAGTTCAGATGAAGCTCGGGCTGTCCCTCGCGGACTACGCATGGGAAGGCGGGGCCGCGCGCACCGCGGACACCCTCGTCGGCCTCGCCCGCACCGCCGACGAGGCCGGCTACCACGTGATCGGCGCAGCCGACCACCTCTGGCAGGGCCCCCACATGGGCGGCCCCGAGCAGCCCATGCTGGAGTGCTTCACCACCCTCGCCACGATCGCCGCGCACACCCGGAACATCCGGCTGATGCCGCTGGTCGCCGGGGTCCACTTCCGGGCCCCCGGCCTCCTCGCCAAGTCCGTGACCACCCTCGACGTGCTCTCCGGCGGTCGCGCCGACCTCGGCATCGGGGCCGGCTGGGACGCCGACGAGGCCCGCGGGCTCGGCATCCCCTTCCCGCCGCTCGCCGAACGCTACGAGCGCCTGGAGGAGACCGTACGGATCTGCCGGGCCCTCTGGGAGGGCGAACGCGGCGAGGAGAAGCCCTTCGAGGGCACCCACCACCGCCTGGAACGCACCCTCAACGTGCCGCAGAACCTCGGCCGCCCGCAGATCATGATCGGCGGTGGCGGGGAGCGGCGGACCCTGCGCCTGGTCGCCCGGCACGCCGACGCCTGCAACCTCTACCCGGGCCCGGAGCTGCCCGGCAAGCTCGACGTGCTGCGCGGCCACTGCGAGGCGGAGGGCCGCGACTACGACACCATCGAGAAGACCTGCATCATGCCCTTCGTGGTCGCCGACCGGGCCGCCGCCGACGAGCTGACCGGCGCCCTCACCGGCCTCGCCGCCCTCGGCATCAGCCGCGTCATCGGCATCCTCGCCGGCCCCGACCAGCACCGCACCGTGGAACTGGTCGCCACCCACGTCCTCCCGGCCGTCGCCGAAGCCTGACCACCCCCGCCCGCCTTCCCGGCACACCACTGCCCGGCCCCCTGTCGAAGGGGCCGGGCAGCGGCGCGTCACGGCCGGACCGGGGGGACGGATGTTCGGATGGATGGCGGGGAGTCGGCGTGCATAGGGTCGGTCGCATGGCAACCGAAAAGGTCACCGTGACGATCCCCGAGGACCTCCTCGAAGAGATCCGCGCGGAGGCCACCGCGCGCGGCCCGTCCGCGCACGTCACCGCTGCCCTGCGCGCGCGGCGGGACGGGGACCGGTTGCACGAGTTCGTCGACGCGCTGGAAGAGGAACACGGACCCGTCGGCGACGAGGAGCATGCCGCCGCTCTCCGGATGCTGGAGGAGATCGACGCCGAGCACGAGCGCCGCCGCGCCGAGGCGACCCCGGCGGACCGGGACGCGTGACCATGAGGGAACGGCTGCTGCCCCGCACGGTCTCATCCGAAAGGCGTGGCGGGCGGGGCCGTGACGGATTCCGACGTCAGCGCTGGAGTCCGAGGACGAGACGGATGCCGTCCTCCACCTTCCGTAGTTCGGCAGGGGCCAGCAGGCCGAGCCTCCTGCGCAGTCGTGCTTTCGAGAGGGTGTGGAGGTCGGTGCAGTTCACGTAGGACTCGGCGTACTTCGTGAGCCCGGAGTCCGGGCCGACGGGCACGTGGGTGCTCCGCGGGCCCGAGGTGCCGGTGATCAGGGCGACGGTGACCGAGCTCAGGGGCTGCGCGATTCGGTTGACGGTCAGGACGACCACTGGATGCGGTCCGAGGGGCTGGGGCAGCGCGCAGCCCCACACCTCGCCGCGCAGCGCCGCGACGGGGCTCACCACCGCATCGCGTCGGCCGCCGCGAGCTCTTCGGCCGTGGGCTCGGTGACGCCGTCCGGCAGGGGAGCGGATCCTTCCCGGTAGAACGCGCGGATCTCTTCGGCGGCGCCGACCTCGGCCGCCTCGCGGGCGAGGAGACGCAGCCCCTCGCGCAACGCGTCCGACGTGGACTCCAGGTCCAGGGCGCGCATCACCTCCTGGAGGGCGCGCACCTCGTCGGCCCGGAGTCGGACCTGCGCCAGGCGGCCGGTGCCCGGGGCCGTCGTGGTGGACGCGCGCCGGGGCGCCTTGCCGCCCGTGCTCCTGCCTCCGGACCTCGTGGTGCCGGCCATGCCCCTCTCCCGCCTGTATGACAAGTGTCGTACATCGAGTCTGCGCCCGGCGGGGGGCACCGGTCAAGGCGGGACCACGTACGGGTGAACCATCCGGACGGGAGCGCTCGTGCGCCGCTGCCCGGCCCCCTGCGCCCGGGGGGGGGGCCCCGGGGGGTGGGGGGTGGGGAGTCAGGGGTTGCGGG
>NZ_JBEOSD010000165.1:0-17660 GCF_040302735.1 Streptomyces sp. NPDC097619
GGCCGGAAGCAGTTGCTTCCGGCCCGGCCCATCCTTGTTTCCGTAGAGCCGAGGCCCTGAACCGGCGTAGGTGGTGCGCTCCACAGGAGAGCGGTGTTGCTTGTGCACCGTAGCCTCGGCCACCCGGCCTGACCGGATCTCAGGGGTGTAGCAATGCCGAAGCGGGGCATGCGAAGTCCAGGACCGGAGCGCGCGTTCCGTCATAAACGCGATGCATGCAAGGGAAGCCGGTCGGGGAATGTGATTCCTCGCTGCGTCCCTGTTTATCGGTGGGGTATTTCGGATGACTGGAAACGTGTGGGGCTACCGCGAGACGTCCGGCCGTCTGGCCGGCATGGACCTGACCGGATACGAGGTTGAGGCGACCGACGGCTCCATCGGCAAGGTCGACAAGCACTCCGACGAGGTCGGCTCCTCCTACATCGTGGTCGACACCGGTGTGTGGATCTTCGGCAAGGAGGTCCTTCTGCCCGCCGGCGTCATCCTCCGCGTCGAGATCGACCACAGGAAGATCTTCGTGGACCGGACGAAGGAGCAGATCAAGAACGCTCCGGAGTTCGACAAGGACAAGCACCTCGACAACGCCGACTACCACCACGAGGTCGGGGGTTACTACGACGGCCACGGCCGTCGCAACGCCTGACACACGCATCGAACGTGCCCGGGGCGGTCCGGCAGCCAGACGGCTGCCGGACCGCCCCGATGCTGTACCTCCTCAGTGCCCGGAAACGCCACGCCCCTCCCGCGCTCAGGTGCGGCCCGTTCGGGGGCGCGCCCCAGCGAATACACCCCAGAGAGGCACCTGGTCCGCCGTTCGCGGCGATCAGCGTTGTCATGACGGTGCTGTCCCTGATCTCCGACGGCCCGCCCGTTGTGCGCCGCGCATGGCTCTGCTCGTTCAGCCTCCGGCGGATGCGTGGGCGCGGCCAACGGCCGGGGATGTAGCGGTCCGGAGCGCCGAGGTTCTCAGTCGATGTCGTCCAACTGCTCGCGCCGCGCCTCCGTCAGCGCCCCGGTCGAGGATGCCACGGGCAGGCCCTCGGCCCGCCGGCGTTCGTTCTCGTCGGCCTTGCGGGCGGCGGCTCGCGCGTTCTTCAGCCAGATCCCCACCCGATAGCCCTGATGCGTGGCATCGGTCGGGGCGAGGAGGTGCCCGTTCTCCCCCGCCCACCCTCGCGCGGCGGAGAGGCCTTCCTCCCAGGCGACGTCGAAGTGCGCCCAGACCATGCCCAGCTTCTCCAGCTGGCCGATGCGGGCCTGGTCGAGGTCGCCGCGGGCGTGGAAGCGCCGGTTGTCCGCGATCCACTGCCCGAGCGGGTAGTTCGCGAGAGCGGCCGGCCAACCCAGCCCCTCCGCCTCTTCGCCGGCGGGGACACGGTAGGTGAAGGGGACCTTCAGGTCGCCGTGCTCGCGCGCGAAGATGACGGCCGCTTCGATCCCGCGCCGCCAGTGCTCGTGCTCGGGGTCGAGGACCCGCAGGTTGATGAACGCGGCCAACTGCGCCGGATCCCGCGGCGTGGAGACCTTCAACAACGCCCGCGCCGGAGCCGACGGCCCCCCGGCCCCACCCACCCCGGCTCGGCCTCGTGCGCCCTTCTGAAGGCCCCGGAGACCGCGCTCGTCCGCAAGCTGCGGGCCGGCGGTCCATCCCCGGGAGGTCATCGAGGAGGCACAGATGCTCCGAGCAAACGCCGATCATCACCGCTACCGGGAGCTCGCCCTGAGGGTCTGGCCCGATGCCCCCGCCATCGAGGCCGATCTCGAAAACGCGCCTGCTCCTCCTGGCCCGCAGCACAGGCCGTGGGCAGAGGCAACGGGCGTGGGGCCGGCCTCAGGTTGTGGCCGGCGGGCGGGTGTGGCGTGCTGTCGGCAACAGCCGTGGTGAAGAGCGCCGGACCCTGGCGGCCCTGCCGAAGGCGCGGTGAGCCCTGGCGGGCCCGGCCTCCATTCAGGCCGGGAACCGCTGGCTATGGCGTCGGATCCCACTCGTCGGGACCTGCGCCGCGCCATTCCACGAAGTCCGGATCGGTCAGGTCCACGTCCTCGGCGCTCTCCAGGCCGGCGGCGGCCAGGAAGATCCTGTTATCGGCCGGCCGGTGTGCGACTCCGATGGCGACGCCGTCGTAGCGGACCCGCCGCCACCCCTGCTCGTCCGGCGGGTAGACGATCAGCTTGGGGGACATGCCCACCATCGTCGCCCGCTTGCCGCCCAGCAGGCGGTGGGAGGCCATCCGGGCTACCTGTCGCAGCCGCGCCACGTGGGCAAGCCCAAGGGGAGCCTGGGCAAGCCGCCTTCCGGGGGGGGACTTGCCCACCCGTCCGGACCACCCGGGGCGGGGCGGCACCGCGCAATGCCCTGGCGCGGAGTTCTTCAGCGAGGCTGTGGCTGACCGATGACCGATGACCCCCGGCAGGGACTTGCATCGACCGGTCACGGGCGCTGACGTGCGGTTTGACCGATCGGCCGAGCGAATCGGTCACGCGCGCCGGTGACCGATCTGCCGGGGTGGGCAAGCCCCGGGTTCGGCTGGGCAAGCCACCCCTGGACGGGGGCTTGCCCACCCCGGCCGGGGCACGCTGAGGTGGGCAAGCCGGGCCGGATCGCCCGGCCGGGGAACGCGACGCGATGTCCACCGTTCCGGCCGGGTGTGGAGCGGACACGCGCTGCGGGTCCTCGCCGACACCGACGAGGCTCTGGTGACCGCTTGCCCGCCCGGCGCGCAGACCCGCTGGCCCGAACTGTACGCGAAGGCCCGCGCGGAAGGGGACAGGTCGGTGCGCACGACGGCGTTCGAGGCGATGGCGTCCGGCCGGTGGGACCTCGCGGCCGCCGCGTGGGGAGGAGACCGACCTGCTGCTGTGGAAGCCTCCGGCGGCGTGGTTCAGCATCAACGCCTTCTATGTCCCGGACGGGAACCGACGCCGGCGGTTTCCGGAGGGCCCCATCGAACTCTGCCTGAGTGTGTGCTTGTCACTGGGGGTGCGTCGTCGTTGTCACCTTGAGATCGTTTGTGGTCTTTACTCTTGACGCAGACGGGCCGGGGAGACGAGTTGTTCACGGAGTACCAGCAGAAGCTGCGCGAGCGCTACATCGGCGCCGCCGTCATGCCGGCCCCTGAGCCGTGGCGGCCGGTGCTGGACCGCAGGACCCCTATCGGGGGTCTGCTCGGCGTGGGTTTCGCCGTCCATCCCGACAGCGCGCACGACCTCGTCATGGTCGTGTCCAGCGACGGCCATGGACTCTTTGACGCGGTCACCGGCGAGAAAATCGCCCGCGATCGGGACCCGGATCCCGACACCAGCACTCCGGACGCGTCGCCGGAGCTCACCTGCCCCGGGCTCGGCCCGATCGGCGGCACGCCGGTACGTATCGCCGGGCTGTTCGGTGGTGGCCTGCACAGCACCACTGCGGACGGCTGGACCCTGGACGTCGTCAGCCCCGAGTGGCCCCACGACCGTGTCATCCTCTCCGCCGACGGTGGGTCCCACGAAGGCCCGGCGGGAGGGACGTGGTGGCACATCTTTCACTCCGCGTACTCGGAACTCCGCGCCGTCGGGTTCTCTCCCTCCGGCCTGACTCTCGCGGTCGCCACCAGCAGCGACCTCACCCTCTGGACCCGACCAGAACTCCACTTCGGCGACTGAGCGGACAGCGGTTCAGCAGGTCGCCCAGGCCGACGTCGCCCGCGCGCTGCCGGACCCGGACGTCGGCCGTCTCACGGGCCTGTGCATCGGGTTCGGGGGTACGTTGATGGGAGCCGTTGGTGTATCCCGCGCTGCGGCATCCCCCCTTCGCGTGGTTGGGTGCTTCCGGTTCGGACCTCCTCAATCCCGTGGCCCCGTACGGGCCGCGTGCTTCCTTTCCCGTCCACGCCGGAAAGGGGAGGGGCCCCCGACAACCCAGGAGGGCAGCCATGCCCGAGCACAGCCCGGACCGGCTTCCGGCCGCGTACCCGACCGGACGGAACCTATGCGCCGGCGGGTGGTGGTGTGGGTATGTCCACCAGGAGCTCGTCGCCCGCGCGGAACCGGTCGGTGCCGCCCTCCTCCCAGGCGACCATCACGAATAGCCCGCCCATCGAGCCGATGTCGGTCTTGGTGGTCTTCACCGTGCGCCACTGACCCTCGTAGCCGATGTGGTCACCGGGCCCGAGGAGGGCAGCCATCTTGATCGTCGTCACGGCTGTGCCTGAACGGGCCGGACGTGTTTCAAGGGCACGTCCCACTCGACCCCGCCACCGGCCGGCCGCACGTAGGCGGTTCGCCTGAGGAGCTTTCCCGACCCCTTGGCGCGCTCCTCGATCACGCCGATGAGTTCGCCCGTCCGCTGATGCACGGTGTCCTCAACGAGCGTCCCAGCGGGGTACGGCAGCTCGCCGTGGCTGAGCGTCGTCGACGGCTTCTCGTACGTCGTCACTCTTCGCCTCCCCGCTGAAGCGCTTCGGCCAGGCGAGCGGCCACATCGGAGCGCACCCGCCCCAGCTCCACGAGCCGCAGCGCGGGGGAGGCGCCGTCAACGCTCAGAGAGGGGAGCACGATCCCGACTTCGGCCAGGGCCGCTCTGAGGGACTCCACCGCCGTGAACGCGTCGATGTCCTGCTGTTCCTTGGTTGCCATGAACCGGACGCTAGAAGCCGACAGCCGCCCGGCGGTACGTTGTTTTCTCGAATTTGCTCGACCCGCGACGAAGATTGCTGATGTTTTCTCCTGTGCCCTGCCTGACCCCGTGGAACCGAGCCGGGCCCCCGGGCCATGCTGTCGGATCAACACCCCCGGAAGGGAGAGCCTCCATGGCGCGTCAGCTTCGCTTCATCGGCACGGACAGCAAGGTCGACGGTTGCCCCGCCCTGCACACTGACGAGGGCACCGGCGAAGTCATCGTTCAGGGCAGGCCCGTCACCGCCCCCGCAGACCTCGCGCAACTGCAGCACTTCGGGCCGGACGATGCGGCGGTGGCCGTGCCCCGCGAACTGCTCGTGAACTGGGGACCGAAGGAGATGGAGCGCGTGCCCGAACTCCTCGACCGGGCCACCTTCCGCAGACTGTTCGAGACCTTCAAGCACACCGCCTGGCGGCTGGAGACCCGCCGCGGCTATGCCTCAGACCGTGAAGACCCCGACTTTCAGGCCTTCCTCGCCACCGGCTCCTCCCCCTGCGACCCCGACGAGCCCTGGTTCGTCAACATCAAGGCCCAGACCGAGGCAGGCAAGCGCGTCGGCCGCGTACGCGTCGCCGACAAGCCCATGACCACCGAGCAACGATTCCTGCTCGACTACGCCCGGCACAACGCGGCGGTCGGCGAGGACATCCGTTACCTGTGGCGCGAGAACGCGGCCGACCTGCCCACCGAAGACTTCTGGATCTTCGACTCTCGGATCGTCGCCGTGCTGCACTTCGATGACGCCGACAACATCACCGACATCGAGCTGATCACCGAACCGGCCGAGGTCGTGCGGTACGCCATCGTGCGTGACGCGGCGATGCACCACGCCATCCCGTTCGACCGGTTCGCCGCTACCGAATAGAGCGCATGACCGGTGAGCACCGACTATCAGCAAGCCCGGGTGGCCCTGGGCGCGCGACTACGCGAACTCCGGTTCACCTGCCCTGGTGGCCGGCTCACCGGTCAGCAGCTCGCCCAGCGGCTCGGCTGGCAGGGCTCCAAGGTCAGCAAGCTGGAGAACGGCAAGCAGACGGCCACCCCCGAGGACCTGAAGGCGTGGGCCGACGCGACCGAACAGCCGGACGTGTACCCCGAGCTCGCCGCCCGCCTGGCGGGGTTCGAGTCCCACATCAGGTCATGGCGTCGCGCGCTGGGCAACGGCTTCAAGCCGTTGCACGAGGGCCTGACCACCGAGATCGACCGCACTTCGCACATGTGGATCTGGGAAGAGTCGGTGATCCCCGGCCTGTTGCAGACCCCCGAGTACGCGCGCCATGTCATCCAGCGGTACGCCGAACTGCTCGGGGGAGCCGACGATATCGAGGCCGCAGTGCGGTCACGGGTGCGGCGGCAAGAGTGGCTGTACAGGCCCGGCCGCAAGCTGCACGTCCTGATGTGGGAAGCGGCGCTGCGCTCGCTGATCTGCCCACCCTCAGTGCTGGCCGCCCAGCTCGACCGCCTGACCGGGATCCTCGGAATGGACACGGTGGAGCTCGGCATCATCCCGTTCACGGCCTCCGTCAAGATCGTGCCCGCCAACGGCTTCTGGGTCCTCGACGACCGCCTGGTGGTCGCGGAGGACTGGCACGCCGAAATGTGGTTGGACGACACCGACAACATCGCCTTGTACTCGAAGGTCTGGCGCACCCTGCGCGAGTCGGCCGTGTACGGGACCGACGCCCACAACGTCATCAACGCGGCCCGCCGCGCACTCGACCCTCGTCAATGAGGAGGTTGTGGCCGTACCCGCGTCACGACACTCCGAGCGAAATTGCCACCAGCAGGCACAGAGTCAGCGAGCCCCCGAAGGCGCCTCCGCCGAAGAAGATTCCCGTTGTGGCGACCGGCGGTGACCGCCTCGGCCATCGCGGACCTGGTGGCCGCCGGCCTCCTGCTGCGCCTGCCAGGGCCGGCGGACGCTGCGGTGGCGCACGCGGACCAGATGGCGGCCTCGGCCGCCGCCGCGGCCTGCCCACCGTCCTCGACGACCACACCCTCCTCGGCCTGGATCAGGCGGTCGTCCGCGCCGGGCTCCGCCGCACCTGCCTCCACCACACCGTCCGCCTCGGCTGGCTCCGCCCGGTCCGCACGGGCCGCGGTGCACTTCGGGAGGCGCGGGGCGGGGAAGTCGAATCCGGCGTGCAGGACCCTCACGCGCTCCACCAGCGCGGCTACCTGCACCGGATCCGCTTCACCGACCGATCCGGCGGCGGTCGGAACCTCCAGTTCGGCACGGAAATCGAGGGGCAGGGCACATGCCTTGGGGAGGACCTCGACCACATCGCCCTGACACCCGAAGGCCTGACATCGGTGCAGGCGCCTACTCCCTTCCCGAGCCCGGCCGCCGTAACGGAGCCCTCCCACCCTCGCATCGACCACCAGATCCGGGCCACGGACAGTGCGGATCGAGCTTGTCGTGGCTCCGCGACGATCTCGGCCCGGTCCCCTGCCGGGGTGCAGGGGTCCGGCTTGGTGGCCTTCGGCGCGGCAGGTTCCCGCGTGGGTGGCGTACTCGGACGGGGAGGGCGCTCGTTGGGTGTGCAGGAGAAGGGGGCTGCGATCGTGCTCCCCGAGGCGGTCGTCTACCCGTCTGCGGGGGCCCGGCGGGCTCCGTGTGCGTGGCGACCAGGGGAGAGTCGTGTCCGAGTTTCGTGTGTCCGAGGTGCCGGTTCGACAGGGCCGTCGTTGGCATCCCCTCCTGGCCGTTCCCGCGGTCGTGGTGGCGACGGTGTTGCTGCCACCGCTGGGTGCGGGGCTGGCGTTCTGGGCCCGGTGGGGCAAGCCGGCCCGAGCGGTGACGGTCACGTTGGCGTGCGTGTGGTCCCTGGTGATGGTGATGGCCGCATCGGGAGGGAAGAAGGAACCGGACGACGCCAAGTCGGGCCCGCGGCCCACGGTCACGGTCACCGCGACGGCCACCGTCCACGTCACCGCGACCCCGACCACCGTCCCGGCCTCCGGCCCACCCGTGATGACTGCCACGCCCACTCCTCCCGCACCCGTCGTGCCGTCCCCCGCCGACATCCCGAAGCCGACCGGCATACCGTTCCAGGTGCCGCCCGCGCCCACCGGGCCGGGGCCGGACACCGTTGATCGAGCCGATGACAACCTCGACGACGGCAAGGGATCCGATCCCGCACCCGTGGTGAGCTACCGCAACTGCAGCGATGTCAGGGCTGCGGATGCCGCGCTGATCCGTCGAGGGGACCCCGGCTACGGCCGGCACCTCGACCGGGACGGCGACGGAGTCGCCTGCGAGTAGCCCACCGGACTCCGACGACGCCTTCCACGAGAGGCACCGCGGCTCCCGGGTGGACGGGGGGGCCGAGGTAGGCGGGGCGAGGGTGTGCCAGGTCGGATCGAGCCGGTGAATCAGGCTTGCCCGATTCACTGCACGTCGTGCCGCAATCCTCAGTAGCCTTCCGGCCCAGAGGACCTTAGATCAGGCTCGAAGAACGGCCTTTTGCTCCGGCGGTAGGAGAACCCGTGTCAGATGATTCCTGGCCTGTCGCGCTCCCACCGATGACTCCGATCTACCCCTTCAACGCCGTCGGGGCCCCTGTCAGCTTGCACTCCGGGGAGATCCCTCGCCCCGGGCCGCCGCTCCCTCCTGGCCGGGTTGGAGCCGGTGGAGGACGCCGCGGTGACGCTCGCGGCGGTGGCGCGGATCGCCCGTGTGGGGCGGGCCGCCGTGGCTGCGTGGCGGCGCCGGCACGGGGACTTCCCGGCCCCGGTGGGCGGTACGGCGGTGAGCCCGCTCCTCGACCCGGACCACGTGGCGGCCTGGCTCCTCGCGCACGGAAAGATCGCCGTCCCGTACGTCCCGGACCACGGCACCCTGCTGCTCCGCACAGCCGGCGGCGGTACCCGCACGGTCCGGCTGGAGGCCCCGGAGTACCGGTTCGCGAAGGTGGCGGACGCCGAGGACACCGTGGGCGGGTGGGTGGTCGAAACCGACGCGGACGCCCTCATGACGGCGGCCGAGTACCCGTCAGGGGCGGGGATCCTGCGCCTGTCGGTGCCTGGGGAGCCGGCCGTGGCAGTCCGCGGCGGTGTCACCCTCACCGCCCGGTCCGAGGCCCGTCGGGGCCGGGTGTGGGTGGCCCTGTGGTGGCGGGCGGGCCTGCGAGGTGAAGCCGGCCGGACCGAGCACGCCGAGGCCCGGCCCGTCCGGGAGGACGGCTGCCCCTGCCGGGCGCAGGACTGCGGCGGGATCACCGTGACCGCATCCTGCCCCGTGCACGGCACCGCCGCCGCCCCCGCCCTCACCCGGCAACCGGTGGGCGGGATCCGCTGCGCCGAGCTGCGCGGCAGGGGAGTGCGCGGGGCTGGTTTAGGGTCGTCGGTAGCCCGCGCCGATATGGGTGCGTGTGGTCAGGCCCGGTGCCCCGGCTTCTTGGGGGGCAGTACCGCCGGGCCGCCCCACCCCCTCCTCCTGCTCCGGTGTGGGCGACGTGCGCGCCCACACCATCGGGCCGCCGAGGGGAGCCGGAGCAGCGCCGTGCACCCGTCCTGACCGTGACCCCGCACGGCGCCGCCGGAACCGACTCCTACCGCCTCGCCAGCACCCGAGCACGTGCCGAGGAATCGGCCAAGGCCAGCTGATTGCTGCCGCTACCTGCCTCGACGGCCCCGCCGCCCTCCGGGCGGCGGGGCCGTCGGCTGAGCGTCCCGCCTACTCATCGACTAGTCCGAAGTCCCGAGGGAAGGCTTCAAGGAACTCCCGCCGCGCGGGATCGGTCTCTGCTTCAGTCATTCCTCCAAGGACGTCAAGCAGATCGCTCCGTTGTTCGCCTGACAAGTGCTTGAGCACCGCAGCCATGCCCTCCAGGGCCTTCACCGCGTCATCAAGATCCATCTGTTCGTCGTCCGCACCGTCGATGAACCAAGCCATGTCAACCAAGGCCTCGGTCAACGCGTGTGCCAGCGATGAGTACTCAGATGCCACGGTGATCTCCCCCAAACTGCGGTCCCGGCTTGCACCGCCATCCCACCACATCCCTCCCGATACCAGGGGACCCGCCCAGCGGCAGCGACCTGGCCGTCCGCGACTTCATTTCCCATGAACATTCACCGGGACTTTGATCGCGTACGGCCTTCCGATGAGGCGGACAAACGCTGCTGTTGAACGTGAACAAAGCCACCGGCCCGGTACCCCCACAGCTCACACGGCTGCTGGTGCTGACCTGCACCACCGACCTGTTCACCTACACCCCCACCGCCTGACCCCACCCCCACCCACGCCCCGGCCGGCGCTCCCCGGCTGCACCCGGCCGGGGCCGCCGGGAGGGTCGGTGCCCGGACGCGGGTAGGCGGGTGGTGATGAAGGGAGGCAGTGGTGGTGCTGGTTCCTCCGGTGGTTCCGATGTTGGCGCAGGCCGCGGAGTCCATCCCCGGCGCCGCGACCGTGCGGGGTGGTCTGGCCCTTGAGCAGAAGTTCGACGGGCAGCGGGCCCTTCTGTTCACCCCGTCCCGGCCGGGCGGGCCGGTGCTGCTCGAGACCCGCCGCGGCGCCCTCATCCAAGACCGCTTCCCCGACCTGGTGGCCGCAGCCGACCGGCTCCCCTCCGGTCTGGTGCTGGACGGCGAGCTGCTGGTGTGGGACACGGTGGCCGAGCGGCTGTCCTTCGAAGCGTTGCAGCGGCGGGCCGCGTCCCGCCGCGCTGCCGCCGACCTCTCCGTGTCGCTGCCCGCGTTCTACGTGGTCTTCGACGTGTTGCAGCAGGACGGCCAGGCGGTGACGGATCTCCCGTACCGGGAGCGCCGCCGCCGGCTGGAGACCCTGTTCGCGGCGCGGGGGCTCACGGCCCCGTGGACGCTGTGCCCGATGACCACCGACCCGGCCAAGGCGAGAGAGGGGCTGGAGACGTGGACCGACGTATCCGGCGTTGAGGGCCTGGTCGTGAAGGGCATGGACACCCGGTACCTGCCCGGGTACCGGGGTGGGTGGACAAGGTACGCCGCCGCGACACCACGGAAGCCGTCGTGGGCGCCGTCACCGGCACCCTGACCCGGCCCGCGGTGCTGGTCCTCGGCCGCCCCGACGCGGACGGCGGACTGCACCCGGTCGGCCGGACCGTACCCCTGCGCCCGGAGCAGTCCCGACAGGTGGGCGAGCACCTGGTGGCCGCCGACCCGGGGCACCCGTGGGAAGGGGTGCGTCACTGCGTCATGGCGCGGCCTTGACCTGCTCGACCGAGGTGGGTGCGGCCCGAGCCGGTCATGGTCCCGTCGGGTTGGTATGTGCCGGGGGAGAGGGAGGTGCCGTGGCGCCTCGGGCAGCTTCGATGTCTGCTCGGGTCGCGTGGCGCGTCCCTGGGGGCGTTTGGGCTCTTGAGTGGAATTTCGATGGTTCGCGGATCCACCTGTGCCCGCGGGAGGGGGTGGATGGGCGGCCGGGACCGATGGCGTTGATCTGGCTTTGTGCAGGGGCTGGGTGTGGGTGTGATGCCCCGACCTGGTTGGCAGGTCGGGGCATCACTGCGGTTTCTGTGGCGCCGGTGGGTTCAGCCCATCACGAACCGCATCGGGCCTGTGTGGTGGTTCAGGTGAGTTGGAGCATGGTGCGCCAGGTGTTGCCGCCGTAGGAGATGGGGGTCTGGGCGGTGATGGAGCCGTTGCCGTCGCCCTTGTAGAGGTGGAGGGTGCCGTCGTTCCAGATGGCCATGAGGTCGGCGATGCCGTCACCGGTGTAGTCGCCGGCGGTCATCTGGAGGATGGTGCCCCAGGTGTTTCCGCCGAGGGCGATGGTGCGTCCGTCCTTGATCTGGCCCTTTCCGTCGCCCTTGTAGGCGTGGAGGGTGCCGTCGTGCCAGACGGCCATGAGGTCGGCGATGCTGTCGCCGTCGAAGTCGCCGCCGGGCAGGAGCTTGACGGTGCCCCAGGTGTTGGCGCCGACGGTGATCTTGGTGGCGGGGAAGAGCTGGCCGTTGCCCTTGCCCTTGTACAGGCGCAGGCTGCCGTCGTTCCAGACGGCCATGAGGTCTGCGTTGCCGTCGCCGGTGAAGTCGCCCGCGGTGAGCTGCTTGGTGGTGCCCCAGGTGTTGGTGCCGGTGGTCACGGTGATGGCGGCGGTGAACTTGCCCTTGCCGTCGCCCTTGTAGATGTGGAGGGTGCCGTCGTTCCAGATGGCGGCGAGGTCGGCGATGCCGTCATTGGTGAAGTCGCCCTTGGCGATCTGCTTCATCGTCTTCAGGCTGGTGCCGAAGGACTGGCCGATGTTCTCGCCGCTGAGGCCGGTGGTCTTGTCGCCGGGGTAGACGTGGAGGGTGCCGTCGTTCCAGATGGCGGCGAGGTCGGCGATGCCGTCGTTGGTGACGTCGTCCTGGACGCGGAAGGTGGTCTTGGCGATCCAGGGTCCGAGGTCGTGGACGGGGGTGTCGACGGCGTTGCGGCGGGTCTCGGTCTCGCCGAGGCAGCCGCCCTGCCAGGACTGGGCGTGGAGGGCGACGAGTTCGAGGACGCCGTCGTTCTCGCGCAGGGCGGGACCGCCGAGGTCGCCCTTGCACAGGCTTGCGGTGCCCTTGGGGTCGAGGGCCACGCTGGTGGCCGCCGCGCCGGTGACGGTGAAGGTGGACACGCGCAGCTTGTTGGGGACCCATTCGGACTGGGTGCGGCCGAAGCCGGCGGTCTTGAGCTCTTCGCCCACGGTGGCGGCGGTGTCGGCGACGAGGACGGGATCGACGTCCATCGCCCGCTGGGCGAGCTTGACGAGCACGACGTCGCGGTCGGCGCGGGGCACGAGTTCGACGGCTTCGGTGACCAGTCCGGTTCCGGCGGTCAGGTTGACGCGGCCGACGGTGACGGTCGCCTTCATCTTGGGCTTGCCGGCGGTCACCGAACCGTCCTTGGCGGCGAAGCAGCTCTTGGCCGTGAGGATCCACTGCGGATCGACCAGGACGCCGGAACACGCGCGTGTGGGGTCGTCGTTGCCGATGACGATCTTGGCTGTGGGGGCGTAGGCGTTGTCGGTGGTCGTCGCGCCGATGGCGGCGGTGGCCGAAGGCGTGGCCGACAGGATCGTGCTCGCGGCCAGGGCGAGAACGCCGCCTGCGAGCGCAGGACGGGGGCGGAGGGGAGACATGGGTGTCCTCTGGATGCGGGGGGTGGGTGTGCGCCGCGGGGGCGGCGGGCCGATGTCCGGTTGCCTGCGTGGTCAGCGCGGCCGTCGGAATCAGCGGCTGGTCTCCGGTCGGATGCGACCGGTCACGAGTGCTCGGTGCCTCGTGTGTCGTCGATCGAGGGGTCAGGCGCCGACGCGCAGCTCGACCAGGACCGAACGGGCCTGCTCGGCGCCTTCACCGATGGCCTTGTACTCGTTGGCGGGTGCCTGGACGACGGTCTCCTTGCCGTTGGCCGTGATGGTGGCCTGGACGGGGTAGGCCTCGGTCCACAGGCCGTAGGCGTCCGGCAGTTCCAGCGTCAGGTATCCCTGGGCGGCGTTGACGTCGAAGCAGTAGTTGTTGTTGCCCGTGCGGGACTTCACCATGATGTCGTAGGCGTCGGTGCAGCCGGTCAGTGTGATGTGACCGTCCCCGCGCTTGAGCTTGATCTGCTGGGTCGTCAGGATGTCGGCGGCGCCCGGGTAGGAGAAGTCCTCACCCAGATTTGGCATGGGCACGCTCGCAGCTGCGACCGGTCGGCCCGTATTCGAGACGCCCTGCGCGGTGGCCATGGCCGCAGCCCCCACAATCCCGGCACCGGCCAGGATCATGCACGTCAAAACGGTCTTGCGGGATCGAGATATCACCGTTTCCCCCTTCGGTCGGGGAGGGTGAACCCGAGCCCACCCCCCGTGAGATTCGCGTCAGTAAATCATATGTAAGATCTTTCCGACCATGCGCCCACCCCGCCGCAAAGCGAGCCCGCACGCGCGATACCGGGGCATGTCCGGCATCCGCCCCGTGTAGTTCTTCAACCGGTGCGGAGCCCTGCGCCGATCCGCGAGACGGGACCGCGCGACCAAGGGGGGTGGGCGCTTTCGCAGGCTCCGACCGCGGTCGGGGCCGCACAGGGGAAGGCACGACAGCATGCAGCTGCGCTCCACCGCTCGGCCACCGAGGCCACCGGCCACGAGACGACGGACCTTGCGGGCACTGTCCCTTCGGTCCGTGTCGGCCGCCGTCCTGACCTCGGCCCTGACGGCCGGGCTGCTGGGTGCCGCACCCGCGGGAGCGGTCGAGGTCGACGAGGACGGCGTACCGATCCAGACCGCCCGCGAGCAGGTCGTCACGGCCTGGACGTCCGGCGGAGCGGGCATCAAGGAGGCGGCCGAGCAGGCTCTCCTGGGCACCGACGAGGACATCCGCGCGTTCCTCGACGGAGCCGAAGCCATCCGGTACGTCGACGACTCCGTCGACGTCAGCCGCGTCTTCAACGCGGGTGGGCCCGCCGTCCGCGAAGCGGCCAAGACCGCTCTGAAGGGCACCCACGCCGACCTGAGGAACTTCCTCAAGAGCGGCTGGCAAGGTCCACTTTACGAGGACCAGCAGGTCGAGACGACCCAGATCATCAACACCGGGGGCAACGGCGTCCAGGACGCCGGCAAGACCGCGCTGAAGGGAACTCCCGAGGACGTCGCCGCCTTCCTCGCCAAGGGCCAGTACAAGGCGCGGGCCATCGACAACGAGGTCCGCCTGTCCCAGTTGATCAACTCGGGCGGCCCCGCGATGAAGGCCGCCGGCAAGCTGGCACTGCGCGGCACCCCCGAGGACATCGTCGAGTTCCTGGAAGTGGGCCAGTTCACCGCCCGCAACCGGGACCAGGAACGCGCGACGATCGCCCAGCTCACCGAGCAGGCCAAGCAGGCCGGCACCCAGGCCGAAGACGCCACGAAGGAAGCACAGGAAGCCTCCGCCAAGGCCATCGCCGCCTCCGAGCTCGCCAAGGAAGCCGCGAAGAAGGCCGCCAAGGAGACGGCGCTCGCCAAGAACGACGCCAAGCGGGCGGCGGTGAAGTCCAAGCAGGCAGCGGAAGCGGCCCGGGCAGCGGCCGACGCCGCGCAGCGCGCCATCGGCTCCGCGAACGCCGCCAACCGCGCCGCCCGCGTCGCGGCCCTGGCCGCCGCCCAGACCGCCAGCGCCGCGGCAGCGGCCGCGAACGCCGCGAACGACGCCTACAACGCCGCGATCGCCGCCGGCAAGGACGCCTCCAAGGCCGGTGCCGCCCGCGACTTCGCCAAGGCCGCGACCGACGCCGCCAAGCTCGCCCGCACCTCGGCCAAGGCCGCCGAACAGGCCGGCCGGGCCTCCGCAGCCGCCAAGACCGCGGCCCTGGCATCCCTCAGCGCCGGCGCCAACGCCAACGCCGCCGCCGCAGCGGCCGAGGAATCCAACGCCTACGCCGAGGAAGCGGGTGTGCACTCCGGCGAGGCCAAGGCCGCCGCCGCCGAGGCCCGCCGCCACGCGGCCGAGGCCAATCGCGCGGCCAACGCCGCCGTGGCCCTGGCCCAGAAGTCCGCCGACGCCGCCTACGAAGCCCGCGACGCCGCGAACTCCGCAGCGACCCACGCCGACAACGCGGCCAAGGCCGCCAACGAAGCAGCCGAGCACGCCGGACAGGCCGCCGACGCCGCGGCCGAGGCGACCAAGCACGCGGCGGCGGCGAAGAAGGCCGCGGACACCGCCACCGCCGCCCACGCCTCCGCCGTCAAGGTCCGCGCCGTCGCCCGCGCCGCCGAGCAGGAGGACCTCGCCACCCGCACCGCGGCCGCCATCGAACGCGCCCGCTCGCGCAAGGACCAACTCGCCTCCGTCACCACCACCTCAGCGGCCGAAGCCCTGCAGGCACGAGGACTGGACGCCACCGCCGCCAAGCTCGCAACCGATGCCGCCAAGCCGAACGCCGACCTCAAGGCCCTCGCCGGCAAGGGCCGCGAGCTGGCACTGCAGGCCCTGAAGCTGCGCGGGCCCTGGAGCCAGGAAGCCGCAGCGCGCGCCCTCGGAGGCACCGACACCGACGTCATCGAGTACCTGCGCTCCGGCTGGAAGAAGGCCGCCCAGGACGAGGTGCGGGAGAAGGTGTTCCAGCTCAGCACCCAAAGCCCCTACGAGGCCGTCCGCACCGCGGCCACCAAAGCCCTGACCGGCACCCCCGCCCAGATCGACACCTTCCACACCACAGGCCAGTACACCGCTGCCCAGACCGACCTCAGCGTCCGGGTCACCCAGCTCAACAACGCCGGCGGCCCCGGCGTGAAGGAAACGTCCAAGGCCGCACTCGCCGACGGCTCCGGCAAGACCCTCGCCACCTACGTCAACAGGGACTACTACGCCGCCCTGAACATCGACGAACAGGTGACGGCCACCCAACTGGCCAACAGCGGCGGCCCCGAACTCCGCGCCGCAGCCAAGATCGCCCTCGCGGGCTCCGTGGACCTGCTGCACGACTTCATCGCCGTCGAGCAGTACATGGCCGACCGCAAGGACCAACTCAGCGCCAACCACAACGCACAGATCGACCGCCTCGTCTTCGAGACATCGGGCATCGCCGCCACTGCACGCAAGAACGCCTGGCTCGCCGCAGAGGTGGCCAACAAGGCCCACGACGCCAAGGACGAAGCCAAGAAGGCAGCCGACGAGGCCGCGAAGTCCGCACGCGAGGCGGACGCCGCAGCCGCGGACGCGGACAAGGCCGCCGACAGCGCCGAAGCCAGCGCCAAGCAGGCCGCCAAATCCGCCGCGACAGCCCGCACCGCCGCAGTGAACGCGGACCGCGCCGCGGCAGCGGCCACAGAATCCGCAGCTCAAGCAGAATTCTCGGCGAACTACGCCCGCACCACCGCCGCCTGGGCCACCAGCTCCGCCAACGCGGCCCGGGAATCCGCCGACGCCGCAGGCAAGAGCGCCAAGGAAGCCGACACCCTCGCACGCCAGGCATGGACCGAGGTCAAGAAGAAGCGCGACGCAGAAGAAAAGGAAGCCAGCCGCCTGGCACTGGAGGAATTCAAGAAGCGATCCGAAAGCTCCTCCAAATACCGCTGCATCCCCCACCGCAACAACCCCAGGAGCGCCAGCCTCCTCCGCTGCGCCGATGCCATCGCCGAACTCGGACGAGAATTCGTCGGCCCGATCGGAGAACTGGCCTGGGAACTCTCCGGGGTAGAGGACCTCACCGAATGCATTGAGAACCCCACACTCAAGCCGTGCATCATGGTCGCAATGACCGTCCTCCCCGTGGGCAAGGGCGCGAAAATAGCCGACAAGATCGGTGACGGTGTCAAGGGTGTCGTCGCCGGCACTCGTGTCGGTAAAGTGGTCGAGGTCGGTGGAGTTGTACTCGACAAGGGGAAGCCGTTCGGCTGGGAGGACAAGAAGGGCGTATTCTTGATCCCCGAAGGAAAAATGAAGGAAATTGAGTCTGCCGTGCGTCAAAAATTGGGATCACCTGATGCTGTCAAAAATATCCCACAGGGGCAGATTGAGATCTGGAAGCTTGAAGATGGGGACGTGGTGTACCGTAACTTCAGCACCTCGGGGGCGCAGGCAGGGCATAAATACGATCCCACTATCCAGTTCACCAATAATTTGATGAAAGAGTACGGCATGGAGAAATATCACATTGACCGAAAGACGGTCGGGTGATGACGTCGTTCCCCTATTCGGAGCGCCTCGACTACCTTCTGGGTTTCGCTCAGACCACGCCCGTTGATTTCATCACTCTTTGGGAAAGTGCCGCTGATGCCGCTGGCAGGAACACCGCCTCGGCGGGTGAGATTCGCTCGGTCGCCTTGTCGTTGATCTCGGATATGATCGACCGTGGGGTCGATGTCGGTGATTCTATTAAGGATTCACCGGGTTTCATTCCGTGGGAAACTTCGAAGACGGAGACACTTGCCCGGATCTCACAAGAAATGGGCAAGTATGAAGATCCATTTGATTATGTGTACATCTGCTGGTTCGCGGCGCCCTTGAAGAGCGGTTGCCCAGTTTGTCCTTGAGCCGCTGGACGGCGAAGGTGTTGCGCGTGTCGTCGGGCAGCACCCGGGGTACCAGGACGC